>NZ_CAJMZF010000015.1:0-174270 GCF_905220245.1 Paraburkholderia sp. J63
GGACATGATCGTGGACGTGGCGCTCGACCTTGCCAGAAAAAGCGAGAGCGTGCACGCGTCGTGAATGTCGTCGGGAAGACTAAAGCACACGCGAAAACGGAGGTCGCAGGAACAGGCATGACGTAGTCGGCGAGACATTGCGAGGCATTGCACGGTGTGCGCTGCCTCGCAATCGTGTAGAACCTAAAATAAGTTTGGAGACTTAGATGAAAAAGCGCTACGCGGTAGTACTGTTCGCAGTCCTTCCAATACATTGTGCCTTTGCGCAGAGCAACGTCACCATGTATGGATTAATCGATGCCGGGGTGTCGTATATATCGAATGAGGGCGGTCACTCTGTCGCCAAGTTCGACGACGGCATCTACGCGCCCAACCTGTTCGGTATTCAAGGCGCGGAAGACCTGGGCGGTGGAACCAAAGCCATCTTCAAGCTCGAAGACCAGTTTCAGGTGGGCACGGGCGCAACCGTGCAGCCGGCGCTTTTCGGACGCAACGCCTACGTCGGACTCGACGATCCTCGCTTCGGCAAATTGACGTTGGGGAACGTCTACGAGTTCATGTTCACCTCCCTGACCGAAGCCCAAAATACGCCGGGCCTGATCTCCGGCGGTCTCTATAGCTTTGCGGCAGGTCCGTTCCAGAAACTCGGCATTCCGCAAAATCCGACGGGCTGGTTCGGCTGGGCCCGAACGAACGGCATCCCCATCAATAATGCGGTCAAGTATCAGTCGCCGAAGATCGCCGGGCTTTCCTTTGGCGCACTGTATTCGTTCGGCGGCGTTGCGGGATCGTTCGGATCGAACTCGGGCATGAGCTTCGGCCTGAATTACGATCACGGCCCGTTCGGACTCGGCGCCGCTTATACCGAGCAGAAATATCCGGGCGCCGTCAGCGGTTCCCCACAGATTGCCATTCGAAACTGGGGTGTCGGCGCTCACTATGCGCTGGGCCCCACGCTGACTTCCGCCAATCTCGTGACGGTTCGCAATGAACTCACGGGCGCCTATGCCTACGCGGGGCAACTCGCCACCAACTGGCAAATCACGCCGGCCTTTTCGCTGGGCCTCAGCTACATGTATATGAAGGGCAATGAAGCCCTCGACGATAACCACGCCAACCAGTTGAACGCGATACTGAGCTATTCGCTTTCCAAGCGCACGATGGTCTACGCGGAAGGTGTCTATCAGCGCGCAAACTCGGGCGCGCAAGCCGACATCAACGGCATCCTGAACCCTGGCGGCTCGTCGAGCAGCGCCTCGCAGGCAATCGCACGAGTCGGACTGCGAACCACATTCTGATCGACGGAATATCAAAAATAGCGCTGTCCGGATGGCCGGTGACGGGGCCGCCGGCACCGGCAAGAACGAACGATCCCGATCGCAATGAAGGAGATTTTGAAAGATGAGCTTCGATAAAAATCCGAACTCTACCCGCCGCGCGTTGCTGGGCGGCATGGCTGCCGCGGCCGGTGCAGCGATGATGTCGACCGCCAGGGCGCAGTCCGCTATTCAGGAGAACGACACACTGTCGCTCGACCAGCGCGCCGATCTCGCGAAGGCGGCATTGCGTGACGCCAGGGGCACGAAGCTCGTCATGCTTGGCACGGGCGCAGGACCGATGGTGGGTATGCCGCGGCATCAGACCAGCCACGTCATGATGCATAACGGATCGGCTTACGTCCTCGATTTCGGCCTGGGCGTTTCCAATGAATTCGCGCGGACGGGCCTGCTATTCAACCAGGTCAGGGCGGGGTTCCTCACGCATCATCACCCCGACCACAACATCGAATACGGTCCGTTCCTGCTGCTTGGCTGGATTTACGGCATGAGTCCTTCAGTGCAGATGTACGGACCGCCGCCGCTCGATCAGATGACCAAGGACTATCTGCGTTCTCAAAAGGCCACGCTGCAGTTCTGGGCGGAGGACCTGGGCGGGACGCCGTTGACGGCAGTGCCGGTTACGGAGTTTTCGGATTCGGGCTTCGTGATGGCCGACGAAAATGTCCGCGTGACGGCGGTGCGGGTCGAGCATCCGCCCGTCAACCCCGCATTCGGCTACCGCTTCGATTTTCCCGATCGTTCGATCGCGTTTTCGGGCGATACCGTTCCGCTCGATGCCGTTGCGCAAATGGCGAAGGGCGCCGACATTCTGGTGCACGAGGCCATGAATATCGACGCCACGAAAAAGCTGGCTCAGCATATCGCCCGCGATAACCCCAAGGCGAATTACGACCAGATCATGAAGCACATGATGGCCGATCATTCTCCGGTCGAGGAAGTCGGGCGTATTGCGCAGGAGGCGGGCGTCAAGACGCTGATTCTCTCGCATCTGACACCGGTTATGCCCGTGACACCCGATGCCGTATGGCGCAGCGCGGCGGCGAAGCACTTCAAGGGGGAAATTCTGGTCGGCTACGACCTCATGGTCGTGTGATCCCGGGGGCGCGCGGCGGCCGAGGTGCAGGCATTTCATCCCGTCAAAAAGTTCTTTTAAATAGTTGGTGTACGGAGTATATTTGCGCTGACACGAACGGATTCACAATAGAGGAGACATCATGCAGTTTTATCTCAACGGCTTGCGCACCGGCGACCCGATGACCGAGCCAGCCGCCGAGGGCGCGCCACAGACCGTGCTACCCGATACGACCGACGTGCTCATCGTGGGCAGCGGGCCCGCCGGGCTCGTGCTCGCGGCACAGCTCTCGCAATTCCCCTCCATCAGGACCCGTATCGTCGAGCGCCGCGCCGGGCCGCTGCTGATGGGGCAGGCCGATGGCGTCGCGTGCCGGACCGTTGAGATGTTCGAGGCATTCGGGCTGAGCGAGCGCTTGTTGCGCGAAGCTTACTGGGTCAACGAAACCGTATTCTGGCGGCCCGATGCACAGGATCGAGGCACGATCAAGCGTACCGGACGTGTTCAGGATACCGAAACAGGTCTCTCGGAATTTCCGCATGTGATCGTGAATCAGGCACGGATCCAGGACTATCTGCTCGACGTCATGCGCCGGTCCGCGCAGCGTTTCGAACCCGATTACGGTCTTGAAGTGGTCGACGTCCAGCGCGACGACACCGACGACTATCCGGTCCATGTCACGCTGCAATGCACCGATGCGGGTCGGCCTCAGGAGCTTGTCACGGTGCGGGCGCGTTACGTCGTGGGCTGCGACGGCGCGCGCAGCCGCGTGCGGACCGCCATCGGACAGACACTGCGCGGCGACGCGGCCAATCACGCATGGGGCGTGATGGATGCGCTCGCTGTCACCGACTTTCCGGACATCAGGCTCAAAGCGGCGATTCAATCCGCGAGCAAAGGCAATCTGCTCATCATTCCCCGTGAAGGGGGCTATCTGGTCCGCTTCTATGTCGATCTCGGCGAAGTCACGCCCGAGAACCGTGACAGCATCAAGCAGACCACGGTCGATCGCATCATCGAGACGGCGCAGGGCATCCTGCATCCGTACTCGCTCGATGTGAAGGAAGTGGCGTGGTTCTCGGTCTACGAAGTGGGCCAGCGTCTGACCGAGCGCTTCGACGATGCGCTCGCGCCCGACGGCACCGCGCGCGAGCCCCGGATCTTTATCGCCGGCGATGCCTGCCACACGCATAGCGCGAAGGCCGGCCAGGGCATGAACGTTTCGATGCAGGACGGTTTCAATCTCGGCTGGAAGCTCGGCGCGGTGCTGCAACAGCGCAGCGACGTCGAGTTGCTGCGAACCTATTCGGATGAACGCCAGCCCATTGCGCAGGAGCTCATCGATTTCGACAAGGAGTGGTCGGCCATGATGGCCGCGCCGCCGAAGGATCCCGGCCGCCCCGAAGCCGGCGGCGTCGATCCCGCGGAACTGCAGGCGTATTTCGTTCGTGCGGGCCGATATACGGCCGGTGTGGCTACGCGCTATCGCCGGGGCATGTTGACCGGAGAAGCAACGCATCAGGCACTCGCGAAAGGCTTTCCGATCGGCATGCGATTCCATTCGGCGCCGGTGATCCGGGTTGCGGATGCGAAACCCGTCCATCTCGGTCACGCGGCGCGTGCCGATGGCCGCTGGCGTCTCTATGCATTCTCGGATGCGGGCGGCAATGCACTGCGGGGCTTGTGCGATCATCTCGCCACCGCTCCCGGTTCGATACTGCGGCTCGCCACGCCGGAGCATGCGGACATCGACAGCGTGCTCGATTTGCGCGCGGTGCTGCAGCAGCCTCATCGCGAAGTGCGTCTCGAAGACCTGCCGGCGCTGCTGTTGCCGCGCAAGGGCTGCCACGGCCTTGTCGATTACGAAAAGGCATTTACGAGCGATGCGGCGACTGATATCTTCGACGAGCGCGGCATCGACCGCGAACGTGGTGCGCTCGTGGTGGTCCGGCCGGATCAATACGTCGCCCATGTGCTGCCGCTAGATGACTATGCGGAACTGAGCGCCTTCTTCCGGCCGATATTGCGGCTGCCCTGACCTGAACCGACATGGCGCGAAACCGCGCGACACTGCGAAATTGGCCACCCGACACGACACTTCCCAACCGCTCCAGAAGTTTACGGGCAGCCTCGTGCGCCGTGCCCAGCAACGCCATGCAGCCGTGTGGCTCAGCGAAGTCTCCGCGGAAATTACCAGCGTGCAATACGCGGCGCTCGAAATCCTGCGGGAAACGCCGGGGCTCAATCAGCGGCAGCTCGGCGATGCGCTCGACGTGGACCGTTCGACGATCGCCGATCTGGTCGCGCGCATGGTGCGCAACGGCCTGATCGAACGTTCCGACGATCCCGCCGACAAGCGCAGCTACGTGCTGTTTCTCACCGCGGACGGCAAGAAGCAGTTGACGGTCTTGCGCCCGCGCGTGGAGGAGGTGGAGCGGATCCTCACGGCCCGATTGAGCCAAAAGGAGGGTCTGGAGTTGCGGCGGCTGCTTTCGGCGTTGCTGATGCAGGATGACAACGTGGACGCCGGCTCGAGACCCGCTCCGCCCGGTACGAGCTAGGCCTGCGCAAAAACCGGGCTCTCGGGCAGCATGGACCCGCCATCGACCACGATCGTCTGGCCCGTGATATAGGCCGATTCGTCGCTCGCCAGAAACAGCATGGCGTTGGCGATCTCTTCGGGCCGGCCGAGCCGCTTCAGCGGTATGTGGCGGGCGATCGCCTCCTCGCCAAACCGCTGCTTCAAGGCGGCCATGGCTGGCGTATCGATATAGCCGGGCTCGACGCCGTTGACCGTGATGCCCGCTGCGGCGAGTTCGAGCGCGGCAGCCCGAATGAAGCCGTTCACGCCGGCCTTGCTCGCCGCATAATGCGCGGTCGCGGGCATGACCACGCGCGGCCCTGTAATCGACGATGTCACGAGCAGCCGGCCGCCGCCGCGCGCCTTCATATGCGGCACGGCCGCTTGCGCGAGGTAAAAGCAGGCTTTGAGGTTTACGGCCAGCACCCGCTCGAGCGCATCGAGCGGCATCGAATCGAGCGGATCGCGCGAAAACGCCGCCGCGTTGTGCACCACAATATCGAGTCCGCCGTGCACGGCTGCCACGCGATCCACCGTTTCGCGCACGGCATGGGCATCTGCCACGTATACCTCCGCAATGGCGCGGCCAATACCCTGGGCGCCACCGGTCACGAGCGCGATTTTTCCAGTCAGTCTGCCAGTCACGCTGTTCTCTCCAATATTGGGTCAGACGGCAAGCCGTCCTCCGTCCACCGCATATTCGGCGCCGGTCGTGAAGGAGCTTTCGTCGGAGGCAGCGAAGAGCACGGTGTAGGCGATCTCGTCAGCGCTGCCAATGCGTTTGAGCGGCACGCGCGCGCCGAACGCAGCGCGCGTCGCATCCACGTCGCGCGTGCCGAACGTGCCGAGTTCGGCCCATTCCTCGATTTCCCGGCGCACCATGGGAGTGTCGGTGACGGCGGGCAGCACGGCATTCACGCGGATAGGCGTATCGCGTTCGGCGAACTCGATCGCGGCGCAGCGGGTCAACTGCCGGACCGCGGCCTTCGACGTGCCATAGGCGATGTTGTCCGGAATGCCCTGCACGCCGAGCACAGACGCCAGGTTCACGATGGCCGCGCTCGCCGCACGGTCTTTCGCGCGCGCAGCGAGCGCCGGCGCCGCATGCTTGATGCCGAGGAACACGCCCTCGACATTGACGCACATGACGTCGCGGAACTGCGCGAGCGATGTGTCTTCAATCGATTTCACGAGTGCGACGCCCGCGTTGTTGACGAGGATGTCGAGTCCGCCGAGCTCTGTCTGAATCCAGCAGACGATGCGCTGCCACGCCTGTTCGTCAGTGACGTCGAGCAAGCACGGGCTTGCGCGGCCGCCGGCCAGGGCGATGCGCGCAGCAACTTCGCTCGCGCGTTCGAGGTCGCGGTCGCTTACCACGACGTGCGCGCCTTCGCGCGCGAACAGCCCGGCAATCGCCGCGCCGATGCCCTGGCCGGCGCCCGTCACGAGCGCGATCCTGTTTTCGAGGCGGCCCATCGTCAGCCTCCCGCGAGTTCGGCAAGACACTCGGAGAATGCGCGGTTGTGCTACTCCACGTCGTTCGAGGCGAGCTGGGGGCAGGCAAGCATCATGTTATGGAACGGCGTGATGAGCACGCCGCGGTTGAGCAGGTACAGATGGATGAACGCTTCGAGCGGCCCGTTGCGTCCGGCTTTGGCTTCGCTGCCGTTGCGCGGCGGCAGCGGCATGAACATATACTCGGCACGGGCGCCGATCTGCGTGACGTGCCACGGCAGCGCATGCCTTGCTATATCCGCTTCGACACTGCGTGCAATGCGCGTCGCCATTTCGATCATGTGCGCGTAGTTCGCGTCGGTCATCGAGATCGTGTGGGTTTCGTCGATCAGGAGCAGCGTGCCGTGGCGCCGCGTGATCTGGCGCAGCGCATCGTGGTAGCCCGGCGCGACGGGCACCATGCCGATATTGGTCATCATCGGCTCGGTGATCACGCAGGCCACGTCGCCATGCGCGAGCTCGCGCTCGAGTGCTTCGATGTCGTTGAACTCCACGAGGCGCACGAGGCGCTCGTGATGCCAGTAGGGCAGGCCGAAGCGCCGGCTCAATTCTTCGCCGACCCAGACGCCGTCCTCGGCCGGCAGCATGGCGGTCACGCCACGGTGAGCCTGGCGGGCGATGGCATCGGCGATGGCGGGATGCGAGTGGCCGAACATGGAGCCCGTATCGCCGAGGCACAGATCGACGAACTCATTGCCGTCGACGTCGCGCAGATGGGCGCCTTGCGCATCGCGCATGTAGACCGGATGCGCCCCGGGCCACAACTGCATCCAGTGCAGCGGCGTGCCGTACAGATAGACCTCCCTGCCGCGGGCATAGAGCGCGGCGGAGCGCGGATGCCGCGCTGCAAAGCGCTGCTGCTCGCGCTCGAGCAATGCCTCAAGACGGGATCAGGAATGCTAATCGTCATGAAAATTTCTCTTGCTGTAATGCGGGGAGATCCGGGCGGCCGGCCGGGATGGCGCGCCACGGCGCCTTCGCGGTCACATTGTTTCCGATGCGAAATTTTCTTTTCCCGGCCTTCGGACTGCGTGTATAGTTTCCTGAGACGCAATATTTCCTATCGGAAACATCGAAGAGGTTTTTCAGTGAAAGCATCCACCATCCTTTCGGAACTCGGGATTTCCCATCTTGCAGAGGCCGGCGACATCGCCGTTCATTCGCCCATCAACGGCGAGCTGATTGGCCGCGTGGCGAGCCAGTCCGTCGCCGATGCCGACGCCGCGCTCGCGCAAGCCCACGAGGCCTTCAAGACCTGGCGCACCGTGCCGGCGCCGCGCCGGGGCGAGCTCGTGCGCGTGCTGGGCAACAAGCTGCGGGAGCGCAAGCACGCGCTGGGCAGCATCATCACGCTCGAGACCGGCAAGATCCTTCAGGAAGGGCTGGGCGAAGTGCAGGAGATGATCGACATCTGCGACTTCGCGGTGGGGCTTTCGCGTCAGCTCTATGGTCTGACGATTGCCTCGGAGCGCCCCGGCCACCGCATGGCCGAGACGTGGCATCCGATGGGCGTCTGTACGGTCATCTCGGCGTTCAACTTTCCGGCCGCGGTGTGGTCGTGGAATGCGGCGCTCGCGCTCGTCTGCGGTAACGCCGTCATCTGGAAGCCCTCGGAGAAGACGCCGCTGACCGCGTTGGCCGTCGACAAGATTCTCCAGGACGCGCTCGAGGAATTCGGCGGCGCGCCCGAAGGGCTAACGCGTCTCGTCACCGGCGGCCGCGAGGTGGGCGCGAAGCTGGTGGCCGATCCGCGCTCGAATATCGTGAGCGCCACGGGCAGCACCGAAATGGGACGGGCCGTCGGCGTGGAAGTCGCGCGCCGCTTTGGCCGCACGATTCTGGAGCTCGGCGGCAACAACGCGGGCATCGTTTCGGGCACCGCGGACATGGAACTGGCGCTGCGCGGCATCCTGTTCTCGGCGGTGGGCACCGCCGGCCAGCGCTGCACGACGTTGCGCCGCCTGTTCGTGCACGAGAGCGTTTATGAGCAGACCGTGGAGCGCTTGAAGACGCTCTACGGCAAGGTCTCGATCGGCAACCCGCTGGAGCAGGGCACGCTGATGGGGCCGCTCATCGACGCGCAGTCGTTCGAGCGCATGCAAGCCGCGCTCGAGCAGGCAAAGCGCGAGGGCGGCAAGGTCTTTGGCGGCGAGCGCCATGTCGTGGCGGGCAACGAAAAGGGCTTCTACGTGCGCCCGGCCATCGTCGAGATGCCTGCGCAGACCGAGGTCGTGCTCACGGAGACCTTCGCGCCGATTCTCTACGTGCTCAAGTACAGCCACTTCGAAGAGGCCATCGAGGCAAACAATGCGGCGCACCACGGCCTCTCGTCGTGCGTCTTCACGACCGACCTGCGCGAGAGCGAGCGCTTTCTTTCCGCGTCGGGCAGCGATTGCGGCATCGCCAATGTGAATATCGGCCCGAGCGGCGCCGAGATCGGCGGCGCATTCGGCGGCGAGAAGGAAACCGGCGGCGGTCGCGAATCGGGCTCGGATGCGTGGAAGGCCTATATGCGGCGCGCAACGAATACCGTGAACTTCTCGTCGGCATTGCCGCTCGCGCAGGGCATCGATTTCAACATCGACTAGACAATCTCATTGCGGGCGTGGGGAGACCTCCGGAAGGCCGGGCGGCGCGCGAGCCAGTGCATCGCATCGCGATCGAGCGTGTATCTGCAGCGCCCCCGGACCGGCTTTCCATTCGGCATGCCAGGCAATTGGCCATCTGGAGCAAGTCGTGAGTGCTAAAGTCGTTATCGTGGGTGGCGGCGTCATTGGTAGTTCCATCGCTTACTTTTTGCGCGCGTCGGATCCGACGATTGCCGTGACGGTCGTCGAGCGCGACCCGAGCTATGCGCGATCGTCGTCGGCGTTATCGGCCGCGTCCATCCGGCAGCAATTCTCCACGCCGCTCTCGATCCAGATGTCGCTATACGGCATCGAATTTCTGCGCCATATCGGCGAGCGGCTTCAGGTAGAAGGCCACCAGCCCTCCATTGATTTGCACGAGGGCGGCTATCTGTTTCTTGCCACCGCGACCGGTGAAGCCACCCTGCGCGAAAACTACGCACTCCAAACGAGTTTGGGCGCCGATATCGCGCTGCTTGCGCCGGACGCGCTCAAAGAGCGGTTTCCCTGGCTGAACGTGGACGACATCGTGGCCGGCGCCTATGGCCTCAGCGGGGAGGGCTGGTTCGACGGCTATGGTCTGGTGCAGGCGCTGCGCAAGAAGGCGCAGGCGTTGGGCGCGCGTTACGTGGCTGCGGAGGTGAGCGGTCTCGAGCTCGACGGCCGCAAGGTCACGCAGGTGCTGACGAGCAATGGTGAGCGTTATGCCTGCGATACGCTCGTGAACGCCGCCGGCGCGTGGACGCGGCGCATTGCCGACATGATGGGCATCGACATTCCGGTGTACGCGCGGCGTCGCAGCATCTTTAATGTGTCGTCGCCGGCGCGGCTGGCGAATAGTCCGCTGCTTATCGATCCCACCGGCGTGTATTTCCGGCCCGAGGGCAAGACCTATATCACGGGGACCTCACCCAGCGAAGCGAACGACCCCGACGATCTCCCGCTCGACGAAGTCGATCACCGCTTGTTCGACGAGGTGATCTGGCCGACGCTGGCTCATCGCGTGCCGGAATTCGAGGCGCTGCGCGTCGAGAATTGCTGGTCGGGCTACTACGAGTACAACGTGTTCGACCAGAACGCGATCATCGGCTATCACCCGGATATCGAGAACTGCGTGTTCGCCAATGGCTATAGCGGCCACGGCCTGCAGCAGGGGCCCGCAACGGGGCGCGGCGTGAGCGAGCTCATTATCGACGGGCAATACCGGACCCTGGATCTGTCTTCGCTGAGCTGGGAGCGCGTGCTGGAGAACCGTCCCATCGTCGAAAAGAACGTGGTGTAGTGGCGGCGCGTTGCGGGCTCGGGGTCGCCGCCAGGAGGCGGCCCGGTCCGGCGCGGCGCGCACGTTCCAGCGGCATGGATGGTAAGCTTAGCGGCGTTTGCGCGCGCGGCGCCGGAACGATGCGCTCCTCGCGCACCGGTCCGGCAAAACCGCCGTCCCTCCATGCCCACCCTGCTTCTTTCAACAAGATGGATACGCTGAATTGCATGCGGATCTTCGCCCGCGTGGCCGAAGAAGGCAGCTTTACCGCCGCCGCACATCGCCTCGATATCACGACCGCATTCGCGTCACGCGCGGTGGCGAGCCTGGAGACGCATTTGCAGGCGCGCCTGCTCAACCGGAGCACGCGCCGCGTCGCGCTGACCGAGGCCGGCGAACGCTATTTGCGGCGTTGCGAGCAGATTCTCGCGTACATCGACCAGGCGGAAGCCGAGGCCGGCGACGCGCAGGCGCTGCCATCCGGCCGGCTGCGTGTCCATGCCACGACGAGCTTCGGGCAGGCCTACGTCGTGCCGGCGGTCATGCAGTATCAGAAGCGCTATCTTTCGGTCTCGGTGGAGCTCACGCTCTCGCAGCACGTGCCGGATCTGCTCGACGAAGGGTATGACGTGACGTTGCAATTGAGCTCGACGGAGTTGCCCGATTCGGCGCTCGTCTCGCAGACGCTGGGCCAGGTGCACAGCGTGCTGTGCGCGTCGCCCGACTATCTGCGCGAGCACGGTACGCCGCACAGCGTCGCCGAGCTTGCCGATCACGCGTGTCTCCAGCTTCTCACGCCGGTCTTTCCCCGCGACCGCTGGCACCTCGAAGGGCCGGGCGGGGCCGAGACGTTCGAGCTGCCGCCTTCGACGTTCCAGGTGAATGTTGCGGACGCACTGGCCGGCGCGTTGCGCGAGGGAGTGGGCATCGGCTCGCTGCCGATGTCGTCCGCCGTGCCGGCGTTGCGCAACGGTTCCTTGCTGCGGGTCTTGCCCGACTATCAGCTTCAGAAGCTCACGGTCTACGCCATGTACGCGTCGCGGCAATATCTCGACGCCAAGATCAGGACCTTCGTCGACTTCCTCAAGGAAACCATTCCGCAAGTGCTTGCCGCCGACGAAGCGGCGCTGCGCATGCCGGACCATTGCTCGCAGGCGGCGTAATACACGAATGGCGTGAATAGGGTGAATGGACGACGCGCGGCGCATTCGCGCCGCGCGTGCTTGATGGCCGCTTGCTCGTCAGCCGGCCCAGTGTCCGGGAATCCAGGCCCAGTGGTTGCCTTCCCAGCGGTAATGTCCCTTCACCCAGTGATAGCCCGGCTGCGGCGCGGGCGGTACGACCTCGACGCGCGGTGGCGGCTCGGGCGGCCGCGCGGGCTCGACCACGCAGGCCGAGAGCAGGGCCGTGCCGGTGAGCAGGGCGGCGAGCAGCATTGGCTTCTTCGTCTTCACGATACAGTTCCTCCTTGATTTGCGGATTTATGGTTCGCTGATTGGCGTATTGGTCTCCTCACGCCAGATCATCGGTAATCCTGATTATTCGTTCATGTTCGAATCAAACCCGTAACCGGTCGTTGTGCGCCCGCTTGCGCGAACAGCGTGGCGGCGGTGCGCTGCGGATCGAGTTGCAGACTCTCCGCCGCGGCGCCCGCGATCAGCGCGTCCAGCGAGGCCGTGGGCTTGAGGTCGCGCTGCTCGTAGAGATCGGCGGGGCGCAGGCCCGGCCAGTCCGCGAGCACGCGCCCGCCCGCGACCGCGCCGCCCGCGAGCATCGCCACCGACCCCTGGCCGTGGTCGGTGCCGCCTGTGCCGTTGGCGGCGGCCGTGCGGCCGAACTCGGTCGCCACGAGCACCGTGGTTTTGTCCCACGCGGGGCCGAGGCCGTCGCGCAGCGAGGCGAGCATCGTGTCGAGCGCCTTGAGCTGGTTCGCGAGCCGCGCGTTCTGCGCGCTATGCGTGTCCCAGCCGCCGGTCTCGATCATCGCGATGCGCGGGCCATCCGCGCGCGCGAGAAATTGCGCCGCGAGCTTGCCCAGGCTCGCCGGGTCCTGATGCGCGCTCGCATCGCCGGCCAGTCCGCGCGCGTCCATCGCCGAAGCCCAGAGGCCGTGCAGTTGCGCGTCGCCTTCGTAGAGCGCGGAGACGCGCGTGAGCAGGTCGTCGGATGCCGCGGGCAATGCGGACGGCGCATAAGACGTCGCACGCGCCGTGCCGCGTAGCGCGAGCGGCATCGTGGGGGCGAGCGCGATGGCGTTCTCGCGCGTGGCGCCCACGAGCCCGACGAGCCGGTTGAGCCAGCCGTCCTTCACCTGATAAGGCGCGCTGCCGCCCGTCTCCAGCACGTTCTGGCCGTCGAAGTGCGAGCGGTCGCGATACGGCGAGGCCACCGCGTGCACGAACAAGGCCTGTTTGTCGCGATACATCTGCGCCATTTGCGCGAGCGACGGGTGCAGCGCAAAGGTGCCGTTCAGTTTCGCGGCGTTCGCGGTGTCGATCGCGAGCGCGCCGCGCAGGTTCGCGTAGGCGGGTTCCGCGTAGGGGACGACGATGTTCAGGCCATCGGCGGCGCCGCGCTGGATCACGAAGACGAAGCGGCGGTCGGTGGCCGCGCTCGCGAACACGATTTGCGGCGCGACGAGCATTGCGCCCGCGCCTGCGGCGGCGCAGCGCAAGAATTGGCGGCGGGAGAGCATGCCGGTTACCTCCTCAGGAAATCGGGCGAGACGAGCAGGAGCGCGATGGCCGTTGGCACGCTCTCGGCGTGCGAGACCGCCGTGGCCGTTGCGGGGCTGAGCGTGCCGGGCAGCACGGCGGGCCCGAGCGTGCGCGGATCGAGCCGGTCGCCCACACGCGCTGCGAAGCGCTGCGCGACTTCCACGCGCCGCACCAGCGCATCGGGCGCGGCCCAGCTCGCGGCGATGTCGTCGTAGCCCGCGGGCGAGCCGGGGCGCCAGATCGGCTGGCCCAGTTGCGTGAGCAGCGGCGCGGCATTCAGGTCGCCGCGTTCGCGCCAGCCGAGCGCGCGCATCGACGAAACGGTCCACTCCCACGGCGTCTTGAACTTCGTATCGGCGGCGCCCCATGCCTGCGGCGATTCCACCAGCGCGCGATAGAGCGTGGGCAGGTCGCCGCCACTTTGTTCGTAGACCTGAGCAAGATGATCGGTGAGCGCGGGCGGCGGATTGTCGGCGACGAAGTGGCGCGCGAGCTGGAAGGCGATATGGCGGCTCGTGGCCGGCGCGTGGGCCAGATCGTGAAGGACCGCGAGCGCCTGCTCTTCGCCCGCTTCGTCGTAGCGGCGGCCCATGACCGTGCGCGCGCCGGGCTCGTGCAGCGCGGGCCTGAAAACGAAGGCGCCGGGCGCCGCGTTGCCGGGCTGCGGCCCGCGCACGCCGGCCACGCTCCAGCCCGTGAGCGCGCGCGCGAATTCGGTGACGTCGTCCTGCGTGTAGCCCGTGCGCACGCCGAGCGTATGCAGCTCCATGATCTCGCGCGCGAGGTTTTCGTTGAGGCCGCGCTTGTGCGCGGGATCGCGCTGATCGGCGCGCAGCGCGGCGCGGCTGTCGGGGCCGACCGAGCGCACCTGATCGAGAAAGACCTGCATCGCGGCGTGCTGCTCGACGGCGACCAGCATGTCTTCGAAGCGGCCGAGCACGTGCGGGCGGATCGCTTCCATCTCGAACGACCCCGCGAGGCCGGCGAGCGCCGGTTTGTCGACGGATACCGCGAAGTGATTCGACCAGAAGTGCACGAGGCGCTCGACAAAAGGTGTTTCGGTATCCAAAGCACTGGTGAGGCGCGCGTTCACGGCGTTGCGATAGATCTCGACACCCTCGCGGCGTATCGCGCGGTTGGTGGCCTGGCGGGCGGCCTGGCTGTTGGCTTGTTGCGCCGCTTGCGGCGAGGCCGCGCTGCCCGGCGTGTCGCTTGCGTTCATGTTGCTGGCGACAGTCGTGCTGCTGGACGCCGTGTCGTCGGCCATGCGTTGCTGGCGCTCCTCGCCGAAGCGCGTCACGATCGCGACCGCGCCGGGCTCGCCGCGCCATGCCACGGGCAGCGGCTCGTAGCGGTCGAACTGGTCGAGCAGCCAGCGCTGCGGGTCGCCGGGCGGCGTCTCGTCGTCGCGCGCGCCAAGGCCGAAGCGATTCATGGCGATCGCACCGGCGCGAGCGGTGGGCAGGCTTTCCATGCGCGGTCCTTGTGGCGTTGTGTACTTCTCTTAAACGCGGGTCGCGCTGCGATCCGTCGCTGCCGTGCAAACTTTTTTGGTCCGGCTTTTATTGCGCGTCGCTCGCTTGCGGGGCAGTTTTACGCTGCCGTAGCGGCAAACGCCATTGACCGCTGCGTTCGAGCCCCTCGGCGAATTTCACGCGCTCCTCGGGCGTGAGCGTGGCCGCATAGTTGGCCACGGCGCTTTCCACCTGGGCACGCAGGGCGCTATCGGCTTCACGCGTGCGCGCGAGCGCGGCGTCGAGTGCGGGCCGGTCAAGCTGCGGCGCGGCGAGCAGATCGAGTACCTCGCGGCGGTCGTCGTGGCCCTCGCGCGCGTACTCGCGGCCCTGGCGGCGCGCGGTCCTGAGCGTATCGAGGAACTGCTGCTGCCGTTCGGGCGGGAGTTCGTCGGTGGCGAAGCGCAGCGCGAGGCGCTGCGCCTGAGGCGGTTGCGCCGTGCCGTGCGCGGCGAGCCAGCGCCAGGCGCCGCCCGCAATCGCGCCGAGCAGGAACACATTGAGCAGCACCGAGCCCACCATCAGCGCTTTCCAGGAGCGTCCGTTCATTCGTCGCCCCAGTCGTCGATCGAGCCGTCGAAGCCCGTGCTCATCCACGAGGGGCTCTCGTGCGCCGCGCCGTGCGCCGCATCGCTTGCCGAAGGCGGCGGGTTGCCGAGCAGCACGAGCGACATGGTCAGCGCACCGGCGAGTGCGCCCGCGAGGCCGGCGCCCGCGAACGCCGCGCCGGACCACCAGAACCGGCGCCGCTTCGAAGGCGCCTTGTGCTCGGGCGCGGGAATGGGCGCGCCCGCCATGATCTGTTCGACGAGCGCGCGCGAGGGCGGCGCGACCATGTCGCGCGCGAGCCAGGCATCGAGCGCGAGCGCGGCTTCGAGCACGGCATCGGCTTCGGCGCGATGCGCGCGCGCCCACGCGAGCGCGTCGGCGCGTTCGTGCTCGGGCCAGCGGCGCGGATCGGCGCCGTAGGCCTCGACGAGCGTGTGGAATCGTTCAGATTTCATACGGAATCCTTACCGGTCTGTTCGCCGGCCAGTTGTGCGCGCAAGCTGCGCCGGGCGCGCGCCAGCAGACTTTCGAGCGCGTCGACCGAAATGTCCATCAGGCCGGCCGCTTCCAGGTTAGAAAGCTCCTGGTAATAAGTGAGCACGAGCGCTTCGCGCTGGCGCACCGGCAACGCGGCCAGCGCGGCGCGCACACGCTCGTCGCGCGTGCGCGCCTCGATCCGCTGCTCGGGCGGCGCTGCGGGATCGGGTTCGTCGGGCAGCGTGTCGGCGGGAATTTCGCGGCGTCCGCGCAGGCGGTCGTAGCAGAGATTGAGCGCGACGCGATGCAGCCACGTGTCGAACTTCGCCTCGCCGCTGCGCCAATGCGGCGCCTGCTTCCAGATGCGCACGAATGCCTCCTGGGCCACGTCTTCGGCTTCCATGCGGTCGCCGAGCATGCGCGTGGCGAGCGCGAGCAGGCGCGGCAGCTTGTTCAGGACGAGCGAGCGCACCGCGCCCGCATCGCGTTCGCCGATGCGCGCGACGAGTTCCGCGTCGGGGTCGCGCTCGCTCAAGACGCCACACCGTGGCTCGTTTGCGTCGAGCGCGCAGCCGTTGTGTGCGAACGCAGCGGCGTGTGCCGCGCGAGTCTCATCGTCGTTTCCTCCACGGGCGTGCGCCGGTTCGCGAGCATTCAATATACGACGAGCGCGGGCCGGTAGTACGCCGGCCGCGCGGGCTCCACGATGCAGCCGGTGAGGACGGCCGTGGCAAGCAGGAGTAAAACGAGTGTCTTCATGATCGGGCTACGTATGGGGTGTATGGGGCGAATGCGTTCATCGGCGCACGCGCTGCATCATGCAGCGCGTAACGGCACGGCCTCAGGCCCAATGTCCCGGCACCCAGCGCCAGTTCGGACCGCGCGCGGCCCAGTGCCCCGGCACCCACCGGTAGCCCTGGTGCATCGGCCGCCAGTGGCCCGGCGCCCACCGGTAGCCGCCGCCCTCCCAGCGCCAGTGGCCGGGGTCCCATGCGTAGCCGGCGCGCGGCGGCGGCACGACTTCCGCGCGCGGCGGCGGCGGGGCGTGCGGCGCGATGATGACCGTCTGTGCAAATGCACACGTGCTGGCGAGTGTCAGCACGGTGGCGGCGAGCAGCGAATGTAGCGGCTTGCGAGGCATGAAAACTCTCCCGTTCCTGATGGCGGGCGCGTGGCCCTCATGTGCATTGAACGGGGCGGCGGCGCGAATCCGTCGCAATGGAGCAAAATTTTTTTGCGTCGTGTTTTCGCGCTGCGTCGCGCCGTGTCGTGCAGCGTGCCGCCGCATCAATCGTGCCGTATTGCCAGCGCAGGAGCACACGCGCCTATGGCTTCGCGTACGCGCGCCACGGCGGCATCGCGCAGCGCGTTCGCACGCCAGCCGAGCTCGATCGGATAGCGGGGCAGCGTGAGCGGGCACTCGACCTCCAGCAGGCCGGTCATGGCGGCGATCGCGCTGGCGGCATGGCGCGGAATCGTCGCCACGGCCGGCGTGCCCTTGAGCAAATGCGGCAGCGCCGCGAAATGCGTTGTCGAGGCGATCACGGTGCGGCGCAGGCCGAGGGCCGCAAGCGCTTCGTCGACGATGCCGACCACGCCGCCCGAAGAGACGAGGATCTGGCCGCGCGCGACAAAAGCCTCGAGCGTGAGCGCGGCGGGCGCCGCTGTCGGCAGCGTGGCCGGGTCGAGCAGGCAGGTGTAATCGCCTTGCCCGAGCACTTGATGGCTGAGGCCGCGTGTGGCGAACCCGCCCGCGGCGATGGCGAGGTCGATGTCCTGACTGGCGAGTCCCTCGCTCACGATCTGGCTGTAAGTCTGCCGAAAGATCACGCGCAGCCCCGGCGCATGCCGCGCGAGATACGCCATGATGGGCTGGCCGAGCGCGAGCTCGAAGTCGTCGGAGAGGCCGATGGCCACGGCGCGGCCATGAAAGCTCGTGGCGTGCGGCGACGCGATGGCGAGACTCTGGCGGCAGCGGTCGAGCGCCTCGCTGATCAGCGGTTTGAGCTCCCGCGCGCGCGCCGTGGGCGAGAGGCCGCGCCCGGTCGGCGTGAAGAGACGGTCCGCATAAAGCTCGCGCAGCCGCTTGAGCGCCGCGCTCACGGCGGACTGCGTCATGTCGAGGCGAATCGCGGCCCGGCTCGCGCCGCCTTCCTCGAACAGGGCTTCGAATATCTTGAGCAGATTCAGATCGACGCCGGAGATATCACTGGCATGCATAGCAGAAAGTGTCCGCACGCGTGTGCGCAGGGTTGCGACCCCGTCATGATACGGACAAACGCGGGACAAACGCGTCTTATCCACGGAGGAACACCATGTCGAAATCGACTGTCGCTGCGCTGCAGATCGGCGCATTGCCGCAAGGCAAGGCGGCCACGCTGGAGCATATCCTGTCGTTCGAAGCGCCCATCCGCGCCGCGGGCGCGCAACTCGTGGTCATGCCCGAGGCGCTGCTGGGCGGCTATCCGAAGGGCGAGATCTTCGGCACGCGGCTCGGCTACCGCTTGCCCGAAGGGCGCGAGGCATTCGCGCAATACCATGCGAACGCCATCGACGTGCCCGGCCCGGAGACCGAAGCGCTCGCCGAATTTTCCGCGAGATGCGAGGCCTCGATCGTGATTGGCGTGATCGAGCGAGCGGGCAGCACGCTCTACTGCACGGCGCTCTTCTTCGATCCGCAGCAAGGGCTGATTGCGAAGCATCGCAAGCTGATGCCCACCGGCACCGAGCGGCTGATCTGGGGGCAGGGCGACGGCTCGACGCTGCCCGTGGTGGCCACCGCCGCGGGCGTGGCCGGCGCGGCCATCTGCTGGGAGAACCATATGCCATTGCTACGGACTGCGATGTATGCGAAGGGCGTGCAGATCTGGTGCGCGCCCACCGTGGACGAGCGCGAGATCTGGCAATGCTCGATGCGCCACATTGCACACGAGGGGCGCTGCTTCGTGATCAGCGCGTGCCAGGTGCAGCCCACGCCTGCCGCGCTCGGTATCGACGTGCCGGGCTGGGACCCCGCGCGTCCGCTCATCAATGGCGGCAGCGTGATCGTGGGGCCGCTCGGCGAAATTCTTGCCGGACCGCTGCATGGCGAAACCGGTCTCGTGGTCGCGCAGATCGATACCGACGATCTCGTGCGCGCCCGCTACGACTTCGACGTGGTAGGGCATTACGCGCGGCCCGATGTGTTCTCGCTCGCGGTGGACGAGCGCGCGAGGCGCACGGTGCATTTCACGGTGGACTGATTGAACGGATTGGGCCGATGATCGCGCGTATTTAAAGAGCGTGACGCAAATCGGCAAATAGAAATATGAATACCGTTTTAAGCGCTCTTATGCCTTTCCTAAGCAGTATTTCCCCAATGCCCGCATAGCCCGAACATCATTAAAGGGCACAAAAGAAAAGAGGGTGGCCGCAGACACGAACCACCCCGGCTGTCTGTATTAACTGTTCCGGAGTCTCTTCAGACGGCGAAATACTAGCATGGGGATCAACGCATAATCGAGTCGAATTCGACAATAATCAAATTCACTGACTTGACAAGGGCGTCGCGTGATAACCACACGTCTGTAACATTCCGAGGACGGGGCCAGTGCGGAATTTTCCTTTCCACACAAGGTTTTAAGTCCTGCAATTGCGATATTTCCATATTCTGCAATTGTCTGTTCCATGGCGTGAACATCCCGTTCCCACTGCATTGGCACTTAAACTTCGCTCCGAGATTGCCGGGGTGGTTCCAGTACCCGGGCCACTTCAGCGCGGTCTGAATGTCATATAGGAAAGTCATGAAGAACACTTTGATCATCGCGGGCGTCCTGAGCGCGTTCGCAGTTTCGGCTCACGCACAAAGCAGCGTCACGCTCTACGGTTCGCTGGATGCGGGTATCGTCTACGCGAACAACGCGGGCGGCCACGCAGCATGGAACCAGGGCAGCGGCGCGCTGTCCGACACGTACTTCGGCCTGAAGGGCAGCGAAGACCTGGGCGGCGGTCTGCATGCCATCTTCAAGTTGGAAAACGGCTTCAACCTGAACAACGGCCGTGACACCGAATCGAACACGATGTTCAACCGTCAGGCCTACGTCGGTCTGCAAAGCGACCAGTATGGCGCGCTGACGCTGGGCCGCCAGTACGACTCGATGGTCGACTACCTGTCGCCGCTCTCGGAAGCAGGCTCGGGCTTCGGCAACAACATGGCTGCTCATCCGTTCGACAACGACAACCTCGATCACTCGTTCTCGATCAAGAACTCGGTCAAGTACCAGAGCGCCAACTACGCGGGCTTCAAGTTCGGTGGCCTGTACGGCTTCAGCAACGACGCTGGCCAGTTCGCGAACAACCGCGCATGGAGCGCTGGCGCATCGTACGGCAACGGCCCGCTGAACTTCGCGGCTGCTTACCTGCAGATGAACAACTCGCGTACGAACAACAACGCGAACGGCGCGAACGCGGCAGGCGACGGCAACAACTTCAACCTGTCGGCGCAGACGCAACGCACCTTCGGCGCAGGCCTGAACTACACGTACGGCCCGGCAACGGTGGGCTTCGTGTGGACCCACACGCAATACCAAGGTCTGATCGCTGGCGGCCAGGGCGGCGACACGCAAATCGTGTTCACGCAGCCGAACACGAACCTGCACCTCGACAACTTCGAGCTGAACGGCACCTACGCGCTGACGCCGGCCCTGAGCCTGAACGCAGCGTACACGTTCACGGACGGCAAGCTCACGAGCAACGCGGGCTCGGCTGATCCGAAGTGGCACACCGTTTCGCTGCAAGCCGACTACTCGCTCTCGAAGCGCACCGACGTTTATGTCGAAGGCGTCTACCAGCACGCTTCGGGCTCGCTCGACGGCGTTTCGAACGTAGCCATGATCAACACGCTGTCGCCGTCGACCACGCCGAACCAGGTCGCTGCAACGGTTGGTCTGCGTCACCGCTTCTAATCGAAGCCCGATCGTCTGATCGGAAACCGGAAAGCGCGGACGGCGGATCGGCCGGTCCTCTCCCGCGTTTTCCCGGAAAGCATGGCGGCCCGCCGTGCGAACCGCGCTCACGAGGCGCGGTTCGCCGGCGGGCCGCTTGCGTTTTCAGGCCCGATTGACGCGCTCGATTCGTTGGCCACGCAAATTACGTGACGAGCGCTTTGATGGGTTCGAATGCGATGCGGTAGCGGTGCGTGAGATCGTCGGCCGTGTGACGCAACAATGCCGTGTCGGCGTTCAGCGCGGTGTTTATTGCCTCCGCGAGTTCGCGCACGTTTGTTGTTGAAGCGATTTCCGCGGGCTCCCACGTCGCGGCGAAGGCCGCCTGCTTGGGCGGCTGCATCGCGTCTTGCGCATGAACGATATTGATGCGAGGCCGGGCGAACGCCATCGCCACGATCCTGCCGTGCAGACTGCTGCCGCAAAAGAGGCGGCTATTCGCGATCAGCGCGCAAATATCCCAAAGATCGAGCGAAGCAAAAATTTTAAAGGGCGTGCCTTCGATACGCGCGCCAAAGCGGCGATAGACGTCGAGATCGTCGTGCCACGGCGCGGCCCCTGTGCGAAACAGCACGATGCCGTATCCGTGTGTTCGCGCCGCCTGGGCGATTTCATGCGCGAGCACGTCCAGTGTGGCATCGTCGCCGAAGCTCGCATCGAACTGAATGGCCGCGTAGCCTTGCGGGAACGCGCGCAATACGGCCTGCATGGCGACTTGCGCGGCATGGTCACGAATCCGATCGCCGAATAGCTCCGCCACCATGACGGCGGGATCGGGTACGAGCGGAGCATCGATGCCTTGCGCGTGGAGCTGAATTTGGGTTTGCCCGTCGCGCACGCTCAGATGATCTGCATACCTGAGTTTTTCGATTACCTCTGCGCGAAACGGCGCGTCACGCCGATCGAGACCCGCGCCGCCAAGCGCGTGGAAGATGAGTGTGTCGATCTGCGTCTGCGCAAATGCTGGTCTGGAAAGCACGTAGGGTGCTCGCGCCGCCATGCCCACGTGTGTCTGCGCCCACGCCAGAGGATCGTCCTTCCACGCCTTTTCTTGTGCGATCAACGCTGGCACGCGCTCGGGCGGCGCGAGCATGACCGCGGCTTCCCATGCATCGCAGGTCAGCAGTTCGCCGCCCACGTGAATGACGTTCAGCGGAGCATCGCGAAGGGAAGCGGCGAGCGCGCCGAACGCACGCACGGCATGGCCGCCGAACGCGCGCAGATCGCGTGTCGCGAGTCCGGCGTGATAGATCGCGCGCGGTGCGAGCATGCGCTCCAGCACGTGCGGAAACAGCAGATCGCCGAAATTGTGGCGATCGAACGCACCGAACAGAACCGTGTGAGGTGGCATGGGCGTGCCTCGGCGTTATGGAGGCGGATTTTAGCGGGTTCGCCAAAAGATCATGGTACGCCGTCGGGCGAGCCCGCTCCATGCCGAAAAGTATCGATGCAAAAGCGCGCCGCCGCGCGCGTCAGAGAGCGTTGGGGCCTCGGCCCCTTGCGTCAGAACTTCACGCGCATGCCGGCCGCGACCACGGCCTGCGTGTTGCTCGACGAAGCCGCGAGGTTGTAGATCGAGGCATTGCCCAGCACCGCGATGCCGTTGGCACCCGAAACGCGCTGATAGACGCCTTCGAGATACAGATCAGTGCGGCGGCTCAGTGCGTAATCGGCTTGCAGCATGAACTGGTTCCAGTGCGGCGACGCATTGCCGGCCGCACGGCTCAACGATCCATCGGTATAGACATATGAGCCGCCGAGGCTGAATTGCGGCGTGAGCTGGTAACGGCCATTCACCTCATAGTTGTTGAACGTGAGGTAGTCGGCATTGAACGCATTGAGCGAGCCGCCCTGCATGATCTGCGAAGGCGACGCGATCATCGTGCGCGTGAACACCACGCCGACCTTCGCCGCGCCGATCGTGTAGCTGCCGCCCGCGCCCAGCGTGCGCGTGCGTGCGGAGACGAACATCGGGTCGTTGTCGGTGCCGCTGCCCGCGGACAATGCGCCGCCCGTGGTCGTGCCCGGGTCGTTACCCTGGAACCAGGCCACGGCAAGATTGAGCGGGCCGCCGTTCCACGAGGCGCCGAACGTATAGGCGTTGTTGTCCGAAAAGCCGCCGCCCAGGTTGCTGAACGCATAGGCCGCCTCGGCCTGGAAGCCCGCATAGGTCGCGCTGCGGAACTTCACGGCGTTGTTCATGCGCACGTCGTTGTTGAGGTTGTCGTTGTCGAACGGATGGTCGGCGATATTGCCGCCGAAACCAGAGCCCGTGGCCGACATGGGCGCGATCATGTCCACGAGCGCGTCGTACTGGCGGCCCAGCGTGAGCGAGCCGTACTGGTCGCTCGCGAGGCCCACCCACGCCTGGCGGCCGAACAGATAGCCGCCGTTCGAGCCCTTGCCGTTCGCGACATTGAAGCCGTTCTCGAGCTGGAAGATCGCCTTGAGTCCGCCGCCCAGGTCCTCGGCGCCGCGCAGGCCCCAGCGGCTCGTGCTGACGTTGCCCGACTGCACGCCCCATACGGTGCCGTGGCCCGCCGACGACTTCTGGTTGCTGATGTAGTCGAGCCCGGCGTCGACGGTGCCGTACAGCGTGACGCTGCTTTGCGCGTGCGCCATTGACGACGCGGCCACGGCGGCGAGGGCGAGAGTATTCAACAACGCTTTTTTCATTTCGATTCCGTAGAAGAAGGAGGGGGCATCGTGCGCTGGGACCGGCGTATGGTTAGTAGTCCAATGCACAGTGTTTCCGGCTATGCGGCGGGAATCGAGAATGTAAGGAAGCGCGGTGACAGGTCCATGTCGAAAGTGGCCTGAAAAATGAAACTTGTTTTAGTTTTTCGACATGAAAAATTTAAGTGCGTACTCTACGTGGGCAGCGATTCAATCGACAGAGAAGGAGATGCTCGCCGTTCAGCGGCCCGCGCGCTCGCGCATGGCCTGAGCGACGGCGTCGCGCACGCAGGTCGAAAGAAGCTCCGAAGCCCGGCTGCGCGGCGTGCGCGCGGGCCATGCGATCACCAGCGGCTGAACCACGGTGGACTCGCGGATGGGCCGCTCGGCCACCAGCGGCGAATGCGCGACCTGCGGGCTTTGCGTGATGAGCAGCGAAACGCCCAGACCGCTCGCCACCATCGATCGCACCAGCTCGATGGAGGTGGCGCGGTAGCGGACGTTCGGTGAGAGCCCGCATTGCCAGAACGGCGCCATCAGGAAGTCGCGGCTTTGCGGCAGATCGATCTGGATGAACGGCTCGCTCGCGAGCTCGTGCAGGGAGACCGTGCGCCGCCGTTTCGCGAGCGGCGAGTCGGCGGGCACGAGCGCATAAGGCTTGAGCTCGGCGAGGCATTCGCGCTCGATATCGTCGGGCAGGCCCACGTCGTACATCAGCGCGAAATCGATCTGCCGCTTGTGCAGCCAGGTGTCGAGCTGTGCGAGGTCGCCTTCCACGAAGCGGATCGCGAGCCCTGGAAAGCGTGCCAGCGCGATCTTGAGCACGCGCGGCAGATAGACGGGCGCGATGGTGCGGAATACGCCAATCTGCACGAGGCCGCTGTCGATGTCGCCCGTGTCGCCGGTTTCGAACGCCGAGGCCGAGGCGAGCAACTGGCGCGCCTCCACGAGCTTGCGTTCGCCGAATTGGGTAAGCGTCATGCCCGTGCCCACGTCGCGCGAGAAAAGCGGCGCGTCGAACAGCGTCTCGAGCTCGCGGATGGCGACCGAGATCGAGGGCTGCGAGACGTTCAGGTGCTTCGCGGCGGCGGTCGTGCTGCCGGTCTCGGCGGCGGTGACGAAATAGCGGAGCAGGCGCAAGGAGAGGGCCATACGATAATCGTATAGGAGTTAATTTATTCCAGTATTTTATCTTATTGCCCGAGCGGCGCAGAATCGCCTCACCGGTCGATCCGACCGGCTGTACAGGAGAAACGCGCCGTGACTGAATCCATGCTGCCGCTGCAAGGCATCCGCGTGATCGATTTTTCCCGCGTGCTCGCGGGACCGTTGTGCTCCGCGCTGCTCGGCGACCTGGGCGCCGAAATCGTCAAGATCGAGCCGCCGGGCGGCGACGACTACCGCGCGATTGGCCCCTTCGCGCATGGCGAGAGCGGCCTTTTCAGCGCGATGAACCGCAACAAGCAAAGTGTCGTGATCGACCTGAAGAGCGAGGCCGGGCGCGCGCTTGCGCAGTCGCTGTGCGCGCAGGCCGACGTGGTGGTCGAGAATTTTCGCCCCGGCGTGGCGCAGCGTCTCGGCATCGGCTACGAGACGCTCGCGGCGCTCAATCCGGCGCTCGTCTACGCGAGCGTTTCGGGCTTCGGCCAGAGCGGGCCGCAATCGCATCGTCCTGCTTACGACATCATCCTGCAGGCCATGTGCGGGCTCATGGACGCCACCGGCGCGCCCGATGGCGAGCCGACCCTCGTGGGCGAATCCGTTTCCGACGTCGTGAGCGGCATCTTCGCTTCGTGGGGCGTGCTGGCCGCGCTGCTTGCGCGCGACCGCACGGGCAAGGGCACGCATGTGGACGTGGCGATGTTCGACGCCACCTTGAGCCTGGCCGCCACGCTCGTCTCGCGCTACGCGACCACGGGGGCGGTGCAGTCGCGGGTGGGCAATCGTCATCCGTCGTCGGCGCCGTTCGGTGCGTTCCGCGCGAGCGACGGCCATTTCGTGGTTGCCGTGCTCAACAACCGCCTGTTCGAGCGGCTCGCGCAGACGATCGACGCGCCGGATCTGCCCGAAGACGTGCGTTTTGCGAGCGATCTCGCGCGTTGCGAGCACGAATCGGCGCTGCGCGAGCGTATCGAGGCGTGGTCGCGCAGCCGGACCGTCGCGCAGGTCAATGCGGCGTTGAGCGAGGCCGGCATTCCCGTCGCGCCGATACAGAGCGTGCGCGCCGCGCTGGAGAGCGAGCAGGCGCGCGAGCGCGGCCTGCTCACGGACGCGCCCACGGGCGACGGCAAGACCGTGCGCCTGCCGCGCCAGCCGGTGAAATTCTCGGCGTGGCCCGCCACGCGCACCACGCGCGCGCCGCGGCTCGGCGAGCACACGTTGAGCGTGCTGTCCACGCGTCTAGGCCTCGATGGGGCGGATCTTGCCGCGCTGTGCGAAGCGGGGGCGATCGGCGTTGAAGTCACGCATCCGTCTATCGATCAGGAAACCGAAATAAAAGAGGAGAGCAGCCATGCTTAAACGACTGGGCGTGAGCGAAGCCGATCAGGAGATTGCCGACGCCATCCGCCGCTATGCGCAAACCGAACTCGCGCCGCACGCCGCGCAGGTCGACCATGACGAGATCGCCACCACGCGCTATGTGAGCGCATTGGCGGAACTGGGCGTCATGGGCATGAACCTGCCCGAGCGCTGGGGCGGCATCGGCACGACGCCGGCGGCCATCATTCTTGCGCTGGCCGAGATTGCGAGCGCGTGCGCGTCGACGGCATCGATGATCGGCGCGCACTACCTCGCCACCGATTCGATCCTGATCGGCGGCGACGACGATTTGCGCGCCCGCTATCTGCCGGCCGCGGCGGCCGGCGAAAAGCTCGGCGCATTCGCGCTCACCGAGCCGCAGGCGGGCTCGAACCCGGCCGGCATGAAGACCCAGGCCGTGCGCGAGGGCGAGGGCTACCGGCTGCGCGGCGTGAAGCATTTCATCTCGAACGCGGGCGCGGCGCAATTCATCGTCGTCTATGCGAAGACGGCGCCGGACCTGGGCACGCGCGGCATCAGCGCCTTCGTGGTCGATACCGATACGCCGGGCGTGACGGTAGCGGGCGCGGAGAAGCTCATGGGCATTCGCGGCGCACCGGCGCACGAAGTCGCGCTGGACTGCTTCGTTTCCCTGACGAACCGGCTGGGCGAGGAGGGCACGGGCTTTCGCACGGCCATGAAGGTGCTCGACAACAGCCGCCTCGACGTGGCCGCGACGAGCCTCGGCATTGCCGAAGCCGCGCTCGGCGATGCGGTGGAGTGGGCGAAGCAGCGCGAGGTGGGCGGCGAGCCGCTCGCGCGCAAGCAGGGTCTGCAATGGGTGTTCGCCGACATGAAGACGCGCCTCGAAGCCGCATGGCTGCTCACGCTGCAGGCGGCCGTGCGGCGCGGCGCGGGCGAGCCGTTCACCGACGCGGCCTCGATGGCCAAGCTCTATGCCTCCGAGATGGTGGGCTTCGTGACCGATGCCGCGTTGCAGATGCACGGCGGCTATGGCTTCACGCGCGAGATGCGCATCGAGCGGCTCGTGCGCGATGCGCGCATTCTGCGCATCTATGAAGGATCGTCTGAAATTCAGCGCACCGTGATCGCGCGCTCCGTGCTCGCCTGAGGCGTTGTCTCCCGGTTCGCAGGGCGCGTGTCGCGCGTCCTGCGCCGGCCTCGCAGCGGCCTCGCGAGCCGCGCCTGTTTCGCGCTTTCCCGCAGTTCCATTCCGATAGCTTTGCACGCAGTTTCATTCACGCAGTCTCCGCCCAATCGAGGAGCAAAGAATGGCTCGTACCGCAACATCTACTGCAAGCGTTTCGTTGGTCGAGCGCCGGTCGATCGACCATATTCCCGAGGCCGAGCGCCACGGCAACCTGCGCAGCCAGTTCACGCTATGGTTCGGCGCCAACCTGCAGATCACGGCGGTCGTGGTCGGCGCGCTGGCCGTGGTGCTGGGCGGCGATGTCTTCTGGTCGCTCGTCGGCCTGCTGGCGGGGCAACTGCTGGGCGGCGCCGTGATGGCATTGCATGGCGCGCAGGGGCCGCAGCTCGGCCTTCCGCAGATGATCTCCAGCCGCGTGCAGTTCGGCGTCTATGGCGCGATCATTCCGCTCGCGCTCGTCTGCGTGATGTATGTGGGCTTTTCCGCGGGCGGCACGGTGCTGGCGGGGCAGGCGATATCGGAGCTGCTTCATGTCGGCAATACATCAGCAATCCTGATCTTTTCCGCTGTCGTGATCCTGCTGACCGGGCTCGGCTACCGGACCATACACGCGATGGGCCGCGTATCGAGCGTCATCGGCACGCTGGCCTTCGTCTACCTGTTCGCGAGCCTGCTGCACGGCCACGGATGGGAGGCGTTGATGGCGAACCGGCACTTCACGCTCGCGTCGTTCCTGCTGGCCGTTTCGCTC
Organism: Paraburkholderia sp. J63; assembly: GCF_905220245.1. Lineage (NCBI taxonomy): Bacteria > Pseudomonadati > Pseudomonadota > Betaproteobacteria > Burkholderiales > Burkholderiaceae > Paraburkholderia > Paraburkholderia sp. J63. Next base: position 27,754 of record NZ_CAJMZF010000015.1, read on the forward strand.
TCCGCCTCGTGGCAGATTGCTTACGGCCCCTACGTGGCCGACTATTCGCGCTATCTGCCGCGATCGACTTCGCCGCTGAAGACGTTTCTCGCGGTGTTCGCCGGGACCGTCGTCGGTGCGCAGGTGTCCATGACGTTCGGCGTATTCGCCGCCGCGCTGGCCGGCGAGCGTTTCGCGGGCCATGAGGTGGCGTTCGTGGTGGGGCTGGGCGCGACGGGCGCGATTGCGGCGATTCTCTATTTCACCATCGCGCTGGGCAAGCTCACGATCACCACGCTCAACGCCTACGGCAGCGTGATGTCGGTGGCGGCGATCATCACGGGTCTCGGCCAGCGACGCGAGATTTCAGGCTGCACGCGCCTGGCATTCGTGATACTGAGCGTGGGCATGTCGAGCGCAATCGCGCTGGCGGGGCAGCACGCGTTTCTCAAGGCGTTCTCGTCGTTCCTGCTGTTTCTGCTGGTGTTCTTCACGCCGTGGAGCGCGATCAATCTCGTCGATTTTTATTGTGTGACGCGCGAGCGTTACGACGTTCCCGCGCTGTTCGATGCGAATGGCCGCTACGGGCGCTGGAATGGGATCGGTATCGCCGTGTATCTGGTGGGAGTGCTCGTGCAGATGCCGTTCGTGGCCACGGGCTTCTATACGGGTGCGTGGGTCGCGGCGCTCGGCGGCGTGGACATTTCGTGGATCGTGGGCATCGTGGTGCCGGGCGTGCTCTATTACGTGGCGACGCGTATGGCCGGTGCGAACGCACCGGAGCGGCTCATTCTGCCCGAGGCGGCGAGCGGCGCGGAGGCGCAATGAAGCACCGCCGCGCGCGCCGCAGCGGTCCGCACGCTCAGAGATAGCACGCGCCGTCCACATAGGCCTTGCGCCAGCGGACGATGCTCACGCGCTCGAAGAGGTCCGCGAGCGAGAACGGGTCTTCGGCGATGAAACGCTCGGCCTCTTCGCGCGTCTCCAGATCGACGATATAGATGCCGCCGCCCGCGCTCGAGCCGTCGTCGTCGAGCTTGGCGCCGCAGGCGAGCAGCAGCGGCGCGTGCTGCGCGAGAAAGGCCAGATGCGCGGCGCGCTCCTGCGCACGCACGTGGGCGTGATCGGGCTTGTCGAAAGTTTCGATGAGAAAGGGCACCGGGCGCGCTCCGTTCAGTTCGGCGCGATCGCCGAAGGATGCTGGGCGAGCGGCGTCACCTTGATCGTCATGAACGGAAACAGCGGCAGCGCCGCGAGCAGCGTGTGCAGCTCGTCATTCGATTCCACGTCGAAAACGCTGTAATTCGCGTACTCGCCCGCGACGCGCCACAAATGACGCCACTTGCCTTCGCGCTGGAGCTTTTGCGAAAACGCTTTTTCCTGGGCCTTCAGGGCGTCGGCGTGAGCCGCGTCGGTGCCGTGCGGAATCTGCACCTGCATGTGTACGAGGTAGAGCAAGTTCGGTCTCCTGTCGAAAATCGTGAGAGTCGGTTGGTCCGGGGCGCGTCAGCCCCAGGCGAGAATCGCCACCGAATAAACAATGCCGATCCAGAACATCATGATGACCGTATAGCCCATGATGTCCTTGAGCTTGAGCCGCGAGAGCGCGAGCGCGGGCAGGATCCAGAACGGCTGCACGAGGTCGTTCCATGCGTTGCCGAGCATCACGGCCACGGAGGTGTGCCCCACGGACGCGCCGATCGTCTTGGCCGCCTCGATCATGAACGGGCCCTGGATGACCCAGTGGCCGCCGCCCGAGGGCGCGAAGAAGTTGATGACGAACGAGCTGATCAAACCCCAGAACGGCAGCGTGCCGGGCGTGGCCACCTTGACGAAGGCCGCGGAGAACGTATCGACGAGCCCTGAGGACGCCATGATCGCCATGATGCCCGCATAGAACGGGTACTGGAGGATGATGCCGCTGATCGTGCGAATGCCTTCGTTGAGCTTCTCGACGTAGCGGATGGGCGTGCCGAGCAGCAGGATGCCGAGAAACAGAATAAAGAAGTTGATGAGGTTCAGGTCGATCGAGCCGCCCTGGACGAAGTGCAGCGCCACATAGCCCATGCCGATCGCGCCGATCACGTAGCTCAGCAAGCGGCTGTTGTTGAGGCGATGCGCGAGCGTGCCGTGCTCGTCCGTGTCGAGCGTGGGGGCGGCCGCCTTGGGCGCCGCTTCGAGCGCGCGGTCGATTTCCTTCACCGGCTGGCCCGCCTTCGGATGCAGCCACGCGTTCAGGAGCGGCAGCGTGACGATGGTCACGAGGCTCGTGATGAGCATGGTGGGCGAGAAAATCGTTTCGGATAGCGGAATAACGCCCATCTGCCCTTCGAGCGGGTGCCCCTTCGTCGAAATCAGCACGGGAATGCTGGCGGAAAGACCGAGGCCGTAGAGCGTGAAGCCGCTATACGCCGACGCAATGATGAGCGGATAGTGCACGCCCTTCACGCGCAGCGCGAGCTTGCGCGCGACGATGCCGCCCACCACGAGGCCGAAGCCCCAGTTGAGCCAGCTGCCGGCGCCGCCCACCAGCGTCGCGACCACGATGGCCATGCGCGGCGAGTTCACGTGCGAGACGAGGCGGTCGAGAAAGCGGTCGGTGAGCGGGGCGGTGGCGAGCACGTAGCCCATGGCGAGAATCACGGCCATCTGCGTGGTGAACGCGAGCAGCGCCCAGAAGCCCTTGCCCCAGCTCGTGGTGAGCGCGGTGATGGCCTGGCCTTGTACGGTCACGGCCAGCACCATCGTGAGCAAGGTGAGGCCGATCGCGAAGACGAAGGGATCGGGCAGGTACCGGCGCATCAGCTCGGTGAAAAACGCGGTGATTCTTTGCATGGGTGTGTCTCTTTCAAGTCGTAATCGTTTTGGGTCTCTCTCGCGATTCGGCATGCGATTCGTTTTGCAGGTCAGTCCCTGGCGGGCGGCGCGTGCTTGCGGTGCCGCGCGAGACGCATGAGCTGCCGGTCGCGCCACGCCACGCGCGCGTCCCATTGATCGAGCGGCAGCGCCGCACGCCGCGCGGCTTCCACTTGCGCGACGAGGTCGGGCGTCCATGGATCGTGCTGGCCGCGCTCGGCGCCCATGCGCTCATAGGACGGCCCCATCTTCTGCGCATGCGAGGCAATGCCGCCGCGCGTGTTCAGGTCGACGGTCTCGAATGGGCCGATCACGGACCAGCGCGGCGCGAGCCCTTCACGCATCACCGTGTCGATATCGTCGACCGAGGCCACGCCGTCGCGCACGAGGCAATACGCTTCGCGCAGCACCGCGCCTTGCAGCCGGTTGAAGATGAAGCCCGCCACTTCCTTCTTCACGCGCACGGGCAGCAGGCCTGCTTCGCCATAGAGCGCGATGGCGCGTGTGGTGGCGGCCGGCGACGTGAACGGCGCGGGCACGATCTCGACCACGGGCACGAGATAGGGCGGGTTGCCTGGGTGTGCTACAAGACAGCGCGCGTGGCCCGGCAAGGTTTCGTCGACGAATTTCGACGCCGCGAGAAACGACGAAGCGCTCGCGAGAATCGCCTGTGCGGGCGCGGCGCGGTCGAGCTGCGCGAAGAGTTCGCGCTTGAGCTCGGCGCGCTCGGGCGCGCATTCCTGCACGAGATCGGCGTCGGCGGCTGCGGCTTCGAGCGTGTCGACCACTGCCACGCGCGCGGCGATCTGCGCGGCGCTTTCGTCGATCAGCGCGAAACGCGTGAGGTCTTCGAGGCGCGATGCCAGCTCCGCGGGCACCGCGGCGCGCCGTGCTGCGTCGGGATCGAAGAGGCGCACGCGCCAGCCCGCGCGTGCGAACTGAAGCGCGAACGCCACGCCGATGCTGCCCGCACCCACGATGCCCGCGCGCCGGATTTCGGCGGCCGGCGCGGTCTGCCCGCTGTGCGCTTCGCGTTGGTCGATGGGGTCCATCATCAGACTCCCGCGACGCCGACCGTCATGCCGCCGCACACGTACAGCACCTGGCCCGTGACGAAGCCGCTGCGCGCGTCGAGCAGATACGAGGCCGCGTGCGCGACGTCGTCGGGCGTGCCCACGCGCTTGACCGGCACCGCGTCGATGATGGCCTGGGTGCGCGGCGCGCCGGGCGGGTTCGCGCGGTCGAACAGTTCGGTGCGGATCGGGCCCGGACCGATGGCATTCGCGGTCACGCCGAACGCGCCGAGTTCGAGCGCCCAGACGCGCGTCATGCCGATGAGCGCCGCCTTCGTGGCCGAGTACGCGGTGCGCAGCTCCTTGCCGAGCGCCGCGCGCGACGACATATTGACGATGCGCCCGAAGCCCGCAGCCTTCATCCCCGGCAGCAGCGCTTGCATGCACTGCTGCGCACAGCGCACGTTCAGCGCCCACGCGCGTTCGAGTTCTTCGAGCGTCTGGTGTTCGGCGTCGGCGGGAAACACCACGCCCACATTGTTGATGAGACGCGTGATCGGGCCGCCTGCGAGCGCTTGCGCGAGCGCGGCTGCCGTCGCCTGCGTATCGGAGAGGTCGGCGATGATGCCGTCGCCCACGCGATCGATCACGACCGCTTCGTAGCCGTCTGCGTTGCAGCGGGCGGCACACGCGGCGCCAATGCCGGCAGCGCCGCCGGTAATCAAAACTCGTTCTTTAGCCATGTCGGGAATACGGGTCGAGGTTGCGCGAAAAACACAGGAATACTGATGGAATCAAACGGTGGCGACCGGCGTGACGGGCGAACCCATCGCGCCCGGCAAGCGCAGCGGCGGCGCCGTGAGCATGAAACGCGAGCGTCCGTGCTCGCGCAGCCATGCGGCAAGATCGCGCAAATACCAGAGCTCGCCAAGCGGCAGGCCCAGCTTGAAGAGGCAGTGGTGATGCAGCGGCATGAGCGGGTGCTCGCCCGGCGTGGCGGGTTCGCGCGCCGGATAGCGCTCGACGGCGTAGTTGTCGGCGGCGAGCGCGGCAATGCCCGAATCGGTGATCCATTGCAGGAGGCGTTCGTCGCGGCCGTCCAGCGCGCTGCAATGGCTCGCGAGCACGGCCTCGTCGGGCTCGCGGTTCATCTCCAGCACCATCTCGGCAAAGCCGGTGCGCAGCACGAGCATGTCGCCGCGCTCGACTTCGACGTGGTCCGCCTGCATCACGCGCATGAGATCGTCGTAGCCGACCGTGCGGCATTCGCGCCCGAAATGCGCGGCCAGATCGATCAGCACGCCGCGGCCCTGCATGCCCTTTACCGCGAGGTTCTCGATGCCGAGTACGTCCGCATGGCTGTGCTCGCCGCCGCACGCGTGCGGCGCGAAGCCGTTTTCCGCGCGGTATTCCATCGGGCCGACGATGTCCTCGTTCGCGCGATAGCCGTTGTAATAGACGCTTTCGGCCAGACCGTCACCGTCGGCGTCGAAGCGCGCGCCCACGTGCGCGAGCGAATCCCATTGCGTCGAATATTGCAGCGAGAGCAGCACCTGGTCGTCGCTCACGACATCGGTGGCGTTGGGTGCGTTGCGCGCGAACGGGAAGTTCACATAGGGCAGCCCGTCGCGGAAGGTGGGACGCAGCATGGGCGGATGGCGGCGCACGTTGAGCTTGCTCTCGCCGGGAAAATCGAGCGGCAGTGAAAGCGTGAAGGTGAGCCCCGCACGAATTTCGCGCGCGCCCCTGAGCACCTGCTCCGTGCCGATGAGGTTGGGGCGGCCCAACTGATCGTCGGGGCCGAAGTCGCCCCAGTTCGAGCCTTCCGGCCGGTTCTTCCAACGCATGTTTCGTTCCTCCACATCCTTGCTGGACGGCGGGCAAAGCCGCGAGTCGTGCAGCCGGAGCCCACTGGCGCAACCCCTCGCCGTGCCGATTTGCGCCATGACCCGCGCGGGCGCCCGCGCCCTCAGGGGGCGAGCAGCGACGGCGGGATTTGCGCGAACACTTCGAGCAGCGCCTTCACCGCGTGCTGCTCGTTCTTCAGGAGGCGCGCCTTGGGCGCGCCGATGACGAGCGCGAAGGCCTCGCCGTGAATCAGGAAACCACATGCGAGGCCCGCCACATCCTCGACGCTTTCGCCCGTCGAGCGATGCCAGCCGTCGGCCACGCCTTGCTCGATCTCGCGCTCGAAGGTTGCGCGATCAACGAACGAGCCACCGGGCGCGACCGTCAACGGTTCGCAGCTGTCGAGCAGCTTGCGCCGCGGCGTGGGTGCGAGCGCGCCGAGCAGCGCCTTGCCGGCCGCGCTCGTGACGGACATGAAGCCGCCCGGCTCGTCGCTGTAGCGGATCTTCTGGCGCGACTCCATCACGTCCAGATAGACGACGCGATTGCCCGCGAGCGTGGCCAGCGCGGCCGTCTCGCCGGTCGCGTCGCGCAGCGTGGCAAGCAGCGGCTGGAACATCAGCGTCAGCGGGTCTTCGCTGCAGATGTCGCGCGCGACGTGCAAAAGACGCTGCGTGGGGTAATAGCCGGCCTTCACGCCCGGCGCGTAGAGATAGCCCTTGGCCACCATCGTCTGCAACAACGCGTGGCAGCTCGACAGGGGGATCTCGGTTCGACGCGCAATCTCGCTGTAGATCATGGGTTGCCGGACTTCGGCAAAGAGGTTGATCACGTCGAAGACGCGCACTGCAGTTTTCACATCCATGAGAGCATTATCGGCATATCGATAACGTGCTGACAATATGCTTACGGGTAAACACCTAAATCGCGCGGGACACGGCCCAGATTGAGCGCCGTGCGAGTTAGGGTTATCCCTTGGTTGACGCTATAAAGCGGGCGCTTCATAGTCCGCTCCTTCCGAAAGTTGTTCGGAAAATGAAAGATTGTTCGACCAACGAACGATGCGAACCGGCTTGCGACGCGCATTGAAACGGCGTGTTTCGCATCGGAAAGGCCCCGGATTCGCGCTGTTTCGCATGAGAAACACCGCGGCCGACATCGATATCTGGAGACGTAACTTGGCAGCTTCCTCTCTCGACACCCAGCATCGCCAGGCCCGCAAGGCCGGCATCGCCTCGTTCGTGGGCACGACGATCGAGTGGTACGACTTCTACGCGTACAGCACGGCGGCGGCGCTCGTGCTCGGCAAGCTGTTTTTTCCGTCGAGCTCGCCCGTGGTGGGCACGCTCGCGGCGTTCGCCTCATTCTGGGTGGGCTTTCTCGCGCGCCCGGTCGGCGGCATCGTGTTCGGCCACCTCGGCGACAAGGTGGGGCGCAAGAAGACGCTCATCATCACGCTCATGCTGATGGGCTTTTGCACCGCGGCCATGGGCCTGTTGCCCACCTACGCCCAGGCGGGCGTGCTCGCGCCGGTGCTGCTCATCGCGCTGCGCCTGCTCCAGGGCATCGCAATGGGCGGCGAGTGGGGCGGCGCGGTGGTGCTTTCGTCCGAGCACGCGCCCAAGGGCAAGGAGATTTTCTATTCGGCGTTCGCGCAGCAGGGCTCGCCCGCCGGCAACCTGCTCGCGACCGTGGCGTTTCTCGTGATCTCGACGCTGCCCGATCATCAGTTCATGACGTGGGGTTGGCGCGTGCCGTTCCTGATGTCGGCGCTGCTCGTGGTGGTGGGCATGTTCATCCGCATGAGCGTGGACGAGTCGCCCGCCATGAAGGAGCTGCAGGCGAAGAACCAGGTGGCGAAGCTGCCGATCGGCGAAGTGCTGCGCCACCACAAGGCGCTCGTGGCGATGGGCGTGGGCGCCTGCGTGATCGCGCTTTCGGCCACCTACTTCAAGACCACGTTTGCGCTCTCGTGGGCCGTGACGTCGATCGGCTTCGACCGCACGCAATTCCTGAGCGTGATTACCTTCGCGATCGTCGTGCAGTTGATCGTGCAGCCGTTCGGCGCCGTGCTGGCCACGAAGCTCGACCTCAGGAAGGCCATCGTCTATATGCTCGTGCCCGAGATCGTGGCGCTGCCGATCATGTTCTCGCTGATCGCCACGGGCTCGACCAAGCTCGCGATGTTCGGCATGGCGCTTGCCTCGATTCCGCATTCGCTCTATTACGCGGCCATGGCCGGCATGCTCGCGAAGGCGTTCCCGGCGCAGGTGCGCTACACGGGCATCTCGCTCGCGTACCAGATCTGCGGCATGGTGTTTGCGGGCACGACGCCGATTCTCGGGCAGTTCCTGTTGAGCTCGACGGGCAGCATTCTTTCTGTGGTCGCGCTCGGTATCGTGCACGTGATCATCACGCTGGTCTGCGCATTGATGCTGGTTTCGCGCATGCAGCGCGATGAGAAGGTGAACGAGGCGCGGGTGGTTGTGGGGCGGGTTTGATGGGCGGAGCACAGGGCGCAACTCACCGCCGCGCCGCCTCCACCTCCAGATAAAGCTCGCGCAGCGCCTGCCCGAACACGCTATCCACTTCGCGCTGCACGCCCGCGCGCGTGAAGAGCGCGATGGGCGGCAGCGTCCAGTCGAACGTATACGGCACGATCGCCACGCCCGCGATATGCACGAGTTCCTCGGCAATATCGGCGGGCACGATCGACACGGCGTTTTCGTTCGCCGCGATCATTTCGCCGATCAGCCGCGACGTATAGCTCTCCAGGATCGGCACGGGCGGCGCCGTGCCCGCATGCAGGAACAGATCGGAAATCTGCTCGCGAATGGGCGTGTTCGGCGCGCCCAGAATCCAGTCGAGCTCCGCGAGCTTCTGCCAGTTCGCCTTGCTGCGCCCGAGCCGCGCGGCCAGGCGCCGGCTCGCGATGAGACGCGGCGTCTGCTGGTACAGCACGTCGAAATGCACGCGGCTCACGTCGACGGTGGCCGAGGCGCGCCCGATCACGAGGTCGAGCGTGTGGTCGCGCAGGCGCGGCAGCAACGCGTCGCTCGTGCCTTCGTGGATCGTCATGGTCACGCGCTGCGGCAGGCGCGACTGCGCGAGCCGGATCGCCGTGGCGAGCGTGCGCCCCGAAATGAACGGGATCACGCCCACGTGCAGCCGCGTGGCGTGGCCGGCATGCACCGCCTCGATGTCGCGCGCGAGGTGGTCGAGGTCGTGCAGCATGGCCTGCGCGCGCGCGAGCACCACGTTGCCGAGCACCGTGGGCGTCATGCCGCGCGGCGAACGCTCGAACAGCGGCGCGCCGAACATGTTCTCCATTTCGGCCAGCGCATTGGTCACGGCGGGCTGGCTCGTGGCCATATGCTCGGCCACGCGCGTGAGCGAGCCGTGCTGGCGGATCTGCAGGAGCAGCACCAGATGGCGCATTTTCAGGCGGGTAATCAGGCGCCTCGTTACTTCGTCGGTACTGAATGACACGATCCGCGGACCCCCGGGGGGGCATCAGGAAAAAATAATGGCCCCATACTAAATCAAAATGGGGTCGTTATGCCGGCTCTCTAGAATCGGTGCTCATTCGAACACACCGGCGCGCCGCCATGGCGTCCGGCGCCATATTGGAGTGAGAACATGAACAAAACCGATCGTCAGGCCGCCCTCGAATATCACGAATTCCCCACCCCGGGCAAGATCTCGGTCACGGCGAGCAAGCCGCTCGTCACCCAGCGCGACCTCGCGCTCGCCTATACGCCGGGCGTGGCCGTGGCCTGCGAGGAGATCGTCGAGAACCCGCAGAACTCGTTCCGCTACACGAGCCGCGGCAATCTGGTGGGCGTGATCACGAACGGCACGGCCGTGCTCGGTCTCGGCAATATCGGCGCGCTCGCTTCCAAGCCGGTCATGGAAGGCAAGGCGGTGCTGTTCAAGAAGTTCGCCGGCATCGACGTGTTCGACATCGAAGTCACCGAAAGCGATCCCGACAAGCTCGTCGACATCATCGCGAGCCTCGAAGCCACGTTCGGCGGCATCAATCTGGAAGACATCAAGGCGCCCGACTGCTTCACGGTCGAGCGCAAGCTGCGCGACCGCATGAAGATTCCGGTCTTCCACGACGATCAGCACGGCACCGCCATCACCGTTTCGGCCGCGTTCCTGAACGGCCTCAAAGTGGTGGGCAAGGATATTTCGAAGGTCAAGGTCGTGACCTCGGGCGCGGGCGCCGCGGCGCTCGCGTGTCTGGATCTGATGGTGGATCTCGGCCTGCCGCTCAAGAACATCTGGGTGACCGATCTCGACGGCGTGGTCTACCAGGGCCGCAAGACGCTGATGGACCCGGACAAGGAACGCTTCGCGCAGGACACGTCCGCGCGCTCGCTCTCTGAAGTGATCGAAGGCGCCGACGTGTTCCTCGGTCTTTCGGCCGGCGGCGTGCTCAAGCCGGAGATGGTCAAGAAGATGGCCGAGAAGCCGTTCATTCTCGCGCTCGCCAACCCCACGCCGGAAATCTTCCCCGAGGTCGCGCTCGAAGCGCGCCCGGACGCGGTGCTCGCCACGGGCCGTTCGGACTTCCCGAACCAGGTCAACAACGTGCTGTGCTTCCCGTACATTTTCCGCGGCGCACTCGATGTGGGCGCAACGACCATCACGCGCAACATGGAAATCGCGGCGGTGCACGCCATCGCGAAGCTCGCCGAAGAAGAGCTCAACGATTCCGTCGCGGCGGCCTACGGCGCCTACGATCTGCGCTTTGGCCCGAAGTACCTGATTCCGAAGCCCTTCGATTCGCGTCTCATCGTGCGTATCGCGCCGGCGGTGGCGAAGGCCGCAATGGAAGACGGCGTGGCGACGCGTCCGATCGACGACTTCAGCGCCTACACGAACGAGCTCCAGCAGTTCGTCTACCACTCGGGCGCGTTCATGAAGCCGATCTTCTCGGCGGCCAAGCAGTTTGTGCGTGACGGCGCGAAGGCGCGCATCGTGTTCGCCGAAGGCGAGGAAGAGCGCGTGCTGCGGGCGGTGCAGGTGATCGTCGACGAGAAGCTCGCGCGTCCGATCCTGATCGGCCGTCCCGAGGTGCTGCTCGCGCGCATCGAGAAGTTCGGCCTGCGGCTGAAGCTCGGCGAAGACGTCGAAGTCACGAATCCTGAGTACGACGAACGTTTCCACCAGTACTGGACCACCTACTGGGAACTGCGTTGCCGCGACGGCATTTCGAAGGAAATGGCGCGCGTGGAAATGCGCCGCCGCCTCACGCTGATCGGCGCGATGATGGTGCGTCTCGGCGATGCGGACGGTATGGTGTGCGGCACGGTGGGTGCGTATCACGACCACCTGCGCTTCGTCGATGAAGTGATCGGCATGCGCCGCGGCGCGAAGACCTATGCGGCGATGAACATTCTGCTGCTCGACAAGCGCACGGTCGCCATCGTGGACACCCACGTCAACGACAATCCGAACGCCGAGCAGATCGCCGAATTCACGCTTGCGGCGGCGCGCCAGATGGAATGGCTCAATCTCGCACCGAAGGTCGCGCTGCTCTCGCGCTCGAACTTCGGCTCGGGCAGCTCGGCTTCTGGCACGAAGATGCGCGAAGTGCTCAAGCTCGTGACCGAGCAGAACCCGGATCTGGAGATCGACGGCGAGATGCACGGCGACTGCGCGCTCGACGAGGCGCTGCGCCTGCGCATCCTCCCGCATTCGAAGCTCAAGGGCGCGGCGAATCTGCTCGTGTGCCCGAACGTGGACTCGGGGAACATCGCGTACAACCTGCTCAAGACCGGTGCGGGCAGCAACGTGGCGGTGGGGCCGTTCCTGCTTGGCGTGAATGCGCCGGTGAATGTGCTCACGTCGAGCTCGACCGTGCGACGCATCATCAATATGACTGCGTTGACGGTGCTGCAGGCCAATCGCGACTGATTGAGCCGGCCGCGCGTATAGCGTGTCGTATAACGCTCGCGCTCGATAGCTGATGAGAAAGGCAGTGGCCCGCAAGGGCTGCTGCCTTTTTTGCTTTTTGAATCGACGTATCGGGATTGGTTAAAGTACGCGCCGCGCGTACCGATCCGCTTTTGCTATCACCCCATGCGTCAATCGGATTGTCCGGCTATCGCGGCCTGCCTATATTGCTTGGGCAACGCTCAAGTCCAATATCGGGAGACGCCGCATGAAGCCGATCAGCCGGGGCAGTAAGGAGATTGAAATATTGCGCGCGCGCGATGGCGGAGGGCGCACGCAATGAACCAGCTTGATCTGAAGAACCGCGTCATGGTCGTGACGGGCGGCGCGCGCGGGCTGGGCTATGCGGTGGCGCAGCGCGCGCTGCGTTCGGGCGCCGCGGTCGCGCTGTGGGACATCGACGCCGAGCGGCTCGAACGTTCGCGCGCCGAGCTCGCCGAACTCGGCAGCGTCTCGGCCGTCACGGTCGAGCTCACGGACGAAGCCTCCGTGGAAGCCGCCACGCAGCGCACCGTGCAGACGCATGGCGCGATTCACGCGCTCGTGAACAGCGCGGGCATCACGGGCGGCAATGGCCTCACGTGGGAGCTGCCCGTGGAGATGTGGCGCCGCGTGATCGAGGTGAACCTGATCGGCTGCTATCTGACTTGCCGCGCGGTCGTGCCGCGCATGATCGAGCAGGGCTACGGACGCATCGTCAATATTGCTTCCGTGGCGGGCAAGGAAGGCAATCCCAATGCTTCGCACTACAGTGCATCGAAGGCGGGGCTCATCGGTCTCACGAAATCGCTCGGCAAGGAGCTGGCGACGAAGAACGTGCTCGTGAACGCGGTTACGCCCGCGGCCGCCAAGACCGAGATCTTCGATTCGATGTCGCAGCAGCACATCGACTACATGCTTTCGAAGATTCCGATGAACCGCTTTTTGATGCCCGATGAGGCCGCGGCGATGATCGTCTGGCTCACGTCCGAGGACTGCGCGTTCAGCACCGGTTCCGTGTTCGATCTCTCGGGCGGACGCGCGACGTACTGAGCTGCCGCGAAGCCACGCGTTCCACATATTGGACAGGACGCGTGCCGGTTCGAAGCACGGCGGACTCGTCGCCGAACCCACCGCCGGACCAGGATTCCAGGAGCAATGCCCCATGGCCATGCCAACCATCAAACACGTGCGCGCATTCACGGTGCGCGGCGGCGGCGCCGACTATCACGATCAGGCCGATGGGCACTGGATCGACGATCACATTGCCACGCCCATGGCGCGCTATCCCGAGTATCGTCAGAGTCGGCGCTCGTTCGGCATCGACGTGCTGGGCACGCTCGTGGTCGAAGTGGAAGCGAGCGACGGCACGGTGGGCTTCGCCGTGACGACGGGCGGCGAGATTGGCGCGTTCATCGTCGAGCGGCATCTCGCGCGCTTTCTCGAAGGGCAGCGCGTGACCGACCTCGAAAAGATCTGGGATCAGATGTACTACGCGACGCTCTACTATGGCCGCAAAGGCGTGGTGCTCAACACCATCTCGGGCGTGGATCTCGCGCTCTGGGACCTGCTCGGCAAGCTGCGCGAAGAGCCGGTCTATCAACTGTTAGGCGGCCCGGTGCGCGACGAGCTCGTGTTCTACGCCACCGGCGCGCGGCCCGATCTCGCGAAGGAGATGGGCTTTATCGGCGGCAAGCTGCCGTTGCTGCATGGCCCGGCCGAAGGCGAGGAGGGTCTGAGAAAGAACATCGAATTGCTTGCCACCATGCGCGAGCGCGTGGGCGACGACTTCTGGCTCATGTACGACTGCTGGATGAGCCTCGACGTGCGTTACGCGACGCGCCTCGCGCAAGCCGCGCATGAATATGGCCTTAAGTGGATAGAAGAGTGTTTGCCGCCCGACGACTACTGGGGCTATGCCGAACTGCGCCGCAACGTGCCGCGTGGCATGCTGGTCTCGACGGGCGAGCACGAGGCCACGCGCTGGGGCTTTCGCATGCTGCTCGAAATGGGCTGCTGCGATCTGATCCAGCCCGACGTGAACTGGTGCGGCGGCATGACGGAGCTCATCAAGATTTCCGCGCTCGCCGATGCGCACAACGTAATGGTCGTGCCGCACGGTTCCTCGGTGTACAGCTATCACTTCGTGGTGACGCGGCACAACTCGCCGTTCGCCGAATTTCTGATGATGGCGCCGAAGGCCGATCAGGTGGTGCCGATGTTCACGCCGCTGTTGCTCGACGAGCCCGTGCCCGTGCAGGGGCGCCTGAAAGTGCCGGACACGCCGGGCTTCGGCGTGCGCCTGAATCCCGATTGCACGCTCGCGCGTCCGTACGCTCGTTGAGTTTCAGATACCGGTCGATAACGGCGACATCGCAGAGGAGACAAGCATCGTGCTGCTCAAGGACAAGGTGGTGATCGTCACCGGCGGATCGCGCGGCATCGGACGCGCCATTGCGCTCGCGAGCGCGCGTGAGGGCGCCGACGTCGCGATCAATTACTGGGGCGACAACGACGCATCGTATGGCCGCCGCGCGGCGATCGAAGAAGTGCTCGACGAAGTGGCGAAACTGGGCCGCCGCGCGATCGCGGTGGAAGGCAACGTGGCCGCGCCGCAAACGGGCGTCGACCTCGTGCGGCAGACCGTCGAGCAGTTCGGCCGCGTGGACGTGCTCGCGAGCAATGCGGGCATTTGCCCGTTCCATGCGTTTCTCGACATGCCGCCTGCCGTGCTCGAGCGCACCATCGGCGTGAATCTGAACGGCGCGTTCTACGTCACGCAGGCGGTCGCGCGCCAGATGAAGGAGCAGGGCACGGGCGGCGCGATCGTCGCGACGAGCTCGATCAGCGCCCTGGTGGGCGGAGGGATGCAGACGCACTACACGCCCACCAAGGCGGGCGTGCATTCGCTCATGCAGTCATGCGCGATCGCACTCGGGCCCTATGGCATCCGCTGCAATTCGGTGATGCCGGGCACCATCGCCACCGACCTCAATGCCGAAGATCTTGCCGATGCGGCCAAGCGCGAGTACATGGAAAAGCGCATTCCGCTGGGGCGTCTGGGCGCGCCCGAAGACGTGGCCGAATGCGTGGTGTTTCTCGCCTCGGATCGCGCGCGCTACGTAACGGGCGCGGCCCTGCTCGTGGACGGCGGGCTGTTCGTCAATCTTCAGTAGTCAAGAATGATGAGCCGCGAGCCCGACATCGTGCACCGCATCGCTGGTCTTGAACGGCTGCGAGAAGCGGCGCAGCAGGCCCACGAAGTGCTCGGCGGGCTCGGCGAGCGCCTCATCCTTGCGTGTGAGGATGCCGAAGCCGGGCAGGCTCTTGCCGATTTCGAGCGGCAGCACGGTGAGCAGCTTGCCGCGCACGTGGTCGCGCACGACGGATTCGGGCAGCATGGCCACGGCGTCGAAGCTTTCGAGCAGTTGCAGCGTGGCGAAGATGGACGCCGACTCGGTGAGGTTCATCGGCGTGGCGAGTCCGGCGCGCGCGAGCTCGCCTTCGAAGAGCTCGCGCGCGGGGCTCGTGATGGGTTGCGCGACCCACGGCCAGTCCATCAGCTCGGCGAGCGTGACGTGCTCGCGGCGTGCGAGCGGATGGCGCGCCCGCACCACGAGCACGAGCGTCTCGCGCGCGAGCGGCTCGAAATCGAAGTCGTTGTGCTGCAGCGGCGTGGTGAGGCGTCCGAGCGCGAGATCGACTTCGCGGCGATGCAGCAACTGCACGACCTGATCGCTGGTTTCGCCGAGTATGCGCACGTGCAGGAGCGGCCGCGCGGCCTTGAGCGTGGCCACGGCCTGCGCGAGCAGATCGGGCGCGGCGCCCATGATGGCGCCCACGTTGAGCTGGCCGTGGCCGCCGCGCCGCTTCACGTCGAGGTCGGCGGCAAAGCGCGTGAGGTCCGAGAGCGCGCGCCGCGCATAGGCGAGCGTGACCACGCCGAGCGCCGTGGGCTGCATGCCGCGCGCATTGCGCTCGAAGAGGCGAAAGCCGAAGGCCTCCTCGATGTCGCTCAGCATGCGGCTCGCGCTGGGCTGGGCCACGTTGATGGCGTCGGCGGCCTGATGGACATTGCGCGCGTCGTCGAGCGCGACGAGCAGGGCGAGGTGCTTGAACTTGAGGCGATTGACGAGCGAGACGACGGCAGTCTGATGGTTCATGAGTCCTGCGATCCGGTTTGTGTATCGCCCGATCCCAACATCGGATTGGTTGGCTATCGATGCCGGAATTATAGTCGTTCGAATCGCCGCGAAAACACGTAAACGCGGTCATGCGCAAATGGTGGGATTTCATGGCCGACCCGACGCCATGACTCAGCCGGAGGAGCACGTCATGCAGGTCGTCGATCCGCACGTCCACTTCTGGGACCTCGGCACGCATCATTATCCGTGGCTCGCGAAGCCGGGCACCTCGTTCGTGGGCGATGCGCGCGATCTCCAGCACAACTATCTGCCCGCCGATCTGCTGCGCGAAGCCGGTGGCGTACAGGTGCTCAAGGTCGTGCACGTGGAAGCGAATCACGATCCCGCCGATCCCGTGGAAGAAACGCGCTGGCTCGAATCGATCGCCGATGCCGGGAACGGTTTTCC
This sequence comes from Paraburkholderia sp. J63, assembly GCF_905220245.1. Taxonomy (NCBI): domain Bacteria; kingdom Pseudomonadati; phylum Pseudomonadota; class Betaproteobacteria; order Burkholderiales; family Burkholderiaceae; genus Paraburkholderia; species Paraburkholderia sp. J63. The sequence goes on from NZ_CAJMZF010000015.1 coordinate 43,985, forward strand.
CAACGCCATCGTGGCCGCCGCCGACCTGAGCGCGCCCAATGCGCCGGAGATACTCGCGGCGCACGCCGCGTTCGGGCGCACGCGCGGCATTCGCCAGATCCTCAACGTGCATGCGAATCCGCTTTACGACTATGTGGGACGCCATTACCTGCGCGATGCAACGTGGCGCGAGCACTTCGCGCTGCTCGAACAGCACGGCCTTTCGTTCGATTTGCAGCTCTATCCCGTGCAGATGGAAGAAGCGGCCGCGCTCGCGCGCGCGCATCCCGGCGTGCCGCTGATCGTGAATCATGCGGGCATGTTTGTCGACCGTGACAGCGTGGCGGGCTGGCGCACCTGGCGCGACGGCCTGCGCGCGCTCGCGGCCTGCCCGAACGTGTCGGTCAAGCTCAGCGGTCTCGCGATGTTCGATCACGCATGGACCGTGGAGAGCCTGCGCCCCTATGTGCTCGAAGCCATCGACGCGTTCGGCGCGACGCGCGCGATGTTCGCATCGAATTTCCCGGTCGACCGGCTGTTCGGCAGCTATGCCGATCTGTGGCAGGCGTATGCGCAAATCGTAAACGGCGCGAGCGAGAGCGAGCGCGATGCGCTCTTTCGCGGCAACGCGGAGCGCATCTACCGCATCTAGCGATGTATCGCGCGCCCGAGAAAGTTGCGCACACAATCAATACGGAGACACGCGTGATTGCGGAAAGAAAGCCGGAAGCAAATGCGAACGAAAGTGCGAACGACGGTGCAAACGCAATGGCCGGCGCCGTGCCGCGTCTCGAGCTGCGCCGGGCGAGCAAGTCGTTCGGGCGCGTGCGCGCGCTCGTGGACGGCACGCTCGTGCTCAAGGCCGGCGAGGTGCACGCGCTGCTCGGCGAGAACGGCGCGGGCAAATCGACGCTCGTGAAGATACTCGCGGGCGTCTATCGCCCCGATAGCGGCGAGCTGCTGATTGACGGCGCCGCGCGCCAGTTCGCCACGCCCGCGCAGGCGCGCGACGCGGGCATCGCGGTGATCTATCAGGAACCCACATTGTTCTTCGACCTCTCGATTGCCGAGAATATTTTCATGGGGCGCCAGCCCGTCGACAAATTGGGCCGCATCGACTACGAAGCCATGCGTCGCGAGGTGGCCGCGCTGCTCGCGACGCTCGGCGTCGAGCTCAAGCCCGAGCGGCTCGTGCGCGGCCTGTCCATCGCGGACCAGCAGGTGATCGAGATTGCCAAGGCGCTCTCGCTCAATGCGAACGTCCTCATCATGGACGAGCCTACTGCTGCGCTCTCGCTGCCCGAAGTGGAGCGGCTCTTCGCGATTGCGCGCAAGCTGCGCGAGCGCGGCGTGGCCATCCTGTTCATCACGCACCGCCTCGAAGAGGTGTTCGCGCTCACGCAGCACGTGACCATCATGCGCGACGGCGCAAAAGTATTCGATGCGCCCACGGCCACGCTCAAGACGCAGGACATCGTCGCGAAGATGGTAGGGCGCGACCTGGCGACGTTCTACCCGAAGGCGGACGTGATGGCCGGCGAAGTGATGCTGCGCGTGCGCGGCCTCACGCGGCGCGGCGTGTTCAAGGACATTTCGTTCGACGTGCGCGCGGGCGAGATCGTCGCGCTTGCGGGGCTCGTGGGCGCGGGGCGCAGCGAGGTGGCGCGCGCGGTCTTCGGCATCGATCCCTGCGATGCGGGCCAGGTCCAGGTGGCGGGCAAGGCGCTCAGGATGGGCATGCCTGCGCGGGCCGTGAAAGCGGGCCTCGCGCTCGTGCCCGAAGACCGGCGGCAGCAGGGCCTCGCGCTCGAACTGAGCATCGCGCGCAACGCGGCGCTCACCGTGCTCGGCCGTCTCGTGCGCTTCGGCCTGATTTCCGCCGGGCGCGAAATGCAGCTGGCGGGGCAGTGGGGCACGCGACTGCGCCTGAAGGCGAGCGATCTCAATGCGCCGGTGGCCACGCTTTCGGGCGGCAACCAGCAGAAGGTCGTGCTCGGCAAATGGCTCGCGACGGGCCCGAAGGTGCTCATCATCGACGAACCCACGCGCGGCATCGACGTGGGCGCGAAAGCGGAAGTCTATGGCGCGCTCGCGGAGCTCGTGAGCGAAGGCATGGCAGTCCTGATGATTTCGAGCGAGCTGCCTGAGGTGCTGGGCATGGCCGACCGCGTGCTCGTGATGCACGAAGGCCGCATCACCGCCGATATCGCGCGCGCCGACGCCAGCGAAGAGCGCATCATGGGCGCCGCGCTCGGGCAGGCCAACATTCACCTGGGGCATGCAGCATGATGGGCCATTCCACTTCTCCTCACCCGTTGCACGGCGGCGAGCCGCGCGTGCAGCGGCGCGGCGCGCTCGCGCTGGCGACGAGGCTCGCGCAAACACTGGCAAAGAGCCGCGAGACCACGCTGTTCGTGGTACTCCTCATCATCGTGAGCGGCACGGGGATCGCGAGGCCCGAGTTCCTCAACCTCCAGAACCTGCGCGACGTGCTGCTCAATGTTTCGATCGTGAGCCTGCTCACGGCGGGCATGACGATCGTGATCCTCATGCGCCACATCGATCTTTCGGTGGGCTCGACCGTGGGCATCAGCGCGTATGCGGTCGGCAGCCTCTACGTGGCATTCCCGCATATGCCCGTGATCGTGGCGCTCGCGGCGGGGCTGGGCATCGGCATGATCGCGGGCTCGATCAACGCGCTGCTCGTCGCGGCAGGGCGCGTGCCCTCGCTGGTCGCCACGCTTTCCACGCTCTATATATTTCGGGGTGCGGACTATGCGTGGGTCCATGGCGGACAGATCAACGCGACGAGCCTGCCCGATGCGTACTCGCGCCTCGCCACCGGCACCGTGCTCGGCGTGCCGGTGCTCGCGCTGATCGCGCTGGTGCTGCTCGCGGCGCTCTCCGTGTACCTGAAGCAGTTTCGCCCGGGGCGCGAATACTATGCGATCGGCTCGAACCCGGAAGCCGCGCGGCTCGCCGGCATCAATGTCGAGCGCCGCGTGGCCGTGGGCTTCGTCATCAGCGGCGCCATCGCGGGCCTCGCGGGCGCGCTGTGGCTCGCGCGCTTCGGCACCGTGGACGCGAGCACGGCCAAGGGCATCGAGTTGCAGGTGGTGGCCGCGGCCGTGGTGGGCAGCGTCGCCATCACGGGCGGCGTGGGCACGATACTCGGCGCGACGCTCGGCGCGCTCGTGCTCGGCGTCATCAGCATCGCGCTCGTGGTGCTGCACGTCTCTCCGTTCTGGGAGCAGGCCATTCAGGGCGCGCTGATCGTCGCCGCGATTGCCGCCGATACGCTGCTCGCCCGCTCCGTCGCCAAACGCATGATGAGGAAACGCGATCATGGCTAAGCCGGATTCCGCTTTGCTCACGCGCCGCGCGGGCTTGCCGCTCAGCTGGGAGACGCTGCTCGTCGTGATCCTGGTGCTTTCTCTGGTGGCGGGGCGCCTGCTCTCCAATGTGTTTCTCACCGGCGAGAATCTCGCCAACGTGCTCGCCGATCTCACCGAGGTCGCGCTGATGGCGCTGCCGATGACGCTCATCATCGTCGCCGCCGAAATCGATCTGTCCGTGGCCTCGGTGCTCGGCGCGTCGAGCGCGCTGCTCGGCGTGCTCTGGCACATGGGCGTGCCGATGCCGCTCGCGATGGCGCTCGTGGTGGTGGCGGGCGCGCTCGCGGGCCTCTTCAACGGGCTCGTGATCGTGAAGCTCAACTTGCCCTCGCTCGCGGTCACCATCGGCACGCTCGCGCTGTTTCGCGGGCTCGCCTACGTGCTGCTCGGCGACCGCGCCGTGGCCGATTTCCCGCCCGCGTACACGGCGTTCGGCATGAACAATCTGGGCAGCACCTTCATCCCGCTGCCGTTCCTGATCGTGGCCGCGTGCGCCGTGGCGTTCACGCTGCTGCTGCAGGCCACCGCGTTCGGCCGCAGCCTCTATGCGATCGGCGCGAACAGCACGGCCGCAGCGTTCTCGGGCATCGACGTCGCCAAGATCAAGCTGCGCCTGTTCGTGCTCTCGGGCGCGATGAGCGCGCTGGCCGGCATCGTCTATACGCTGCGCTTCACGAGTGCGCGCGGCGACAACGGCGAGGGCTTCGAGCTCTCGGTGATCGCGGCGGTACTGTTCGGCGGCGTGAGCATCTTCGGCGGGCGCGGCTCGATGTACGGCGTACTGCTCTCGTTGCTTATCGTAGGAATACTTAAGAATGCGCTCACGCTCGCCGATGTATCGAGCGAAACGCTCACCATCGTGACGGGCGCGCTGTTGCTCGCCTCGGTGCTAATTCCGAATCTCGCGGCGCGCTGGCGCATGCTGCGCGAGAAACGCGCGCTCGCTCGCGCGGCAAGCTGAAAACGCAGTCGACAACAGGCTTAAAAAGCAGGAATCCTGCCGAATTCAAGCGGGACGCAATCGCTCCCATCAATAGGGGGCATCCATCGAGGAGACACGTTCATGATGAAGCCAGTACGTCACGTATGCACGGCTTTGCTGTGCGCCATGCTGATGGGAGCGGGCCTGCCCGCGCACGCGGCCGGCATCAAGGAAGGCCTGAAAATCGCCTTCGTGCCGAAGCAGATCAACAACCCCTATGAGGTAATCGCCGACAACGGCGGCATGGCAGCCATCAAGGAATTCAAGGGCGACGGCAAGGTGGTCGGCCCCTCGGACGCGGGCGCCTCCTCTCAGGTCTCGTACATCAACACGCTCACCACGCAGCACCAGGACGCCATCGTGATCGCGGCCAACGATGCGAACGCGCTCGTGCCGTATCTGAAGCGTGCGATGGCGCAGGGCATCAAGGTCGTCACCTTCGATTCGGACACCGCGCCCGAGGGCCGGCAGCTCTTCGTGAACCAGGCCAACGCCGAAAGCATCGGGCGCGGCCAGATCCAGCTCGTGGCGAAGCTGATGAATAACGAAGGCGAGTTCGCGATTCTCTCGGCCACGCCCAACGCGACCAACCAGAACACGTGGATCAAGTGGATGCAGGAGGAGCTCAAGAAGCCCGAGTACGCGAAGATGAAGCTCGTGAAGATTGCCTACGGCAACGACGATGACCAGAAGTCGTTCGTCGAGACGCAAGGCTTGTTGCAGGCGTATCCGAACCTGAAGGCCATCGTCGCGCCCACTTCCGTGGGGATCGCGGCCGCGGCGCGCTATATCTCGTCGTCGTCGAGCAAGGGCAAGGTAGCCGTGACGGGCCTCGGCACGCCGAACCAGATGCGCGCGTTCGTGAAGAACGGCACCGTGAAGGCGTTCCAGCTCTGGGACCCGGGTGCGCTCGGCTATCTCGCCGCCTATGCGGCGGCCAATCTTGCCTCGGGCACGATCAGTGGTAAGGAGGGCGAATCGTTCGAGGCCGGCAAGCTCGGCAAGCGGACTATTGGAAAAAGCGGGGAAATCATACTCGGGCCGCCTACGACGTTCGATGCCTCGAATATCGACAATTTTAATTTCTGATCGCGTCTGGAAGGGCTTTTATGCGAGCGACCCGGCAATGCCGGGTCGCTTCCAATCTGAATACTCAAGGAATCTTCGCGTGCAAGCGGTCAAGCAATGAAGGGGGGAGATAGATTAGCCCCGAATCCCCGCCGCCCTCGAACAATACGGCGTGGTCGTCATACATGAAGGCCGGTGCTCCACCGTCCATCGAGTCGAACGTCGTTTCGGCAATCAATTGACCTCCGCGTGTATCGTACAGTCTGCCGACGTAATCACCCACATTACCGCGTACACCCGTCAAGCATGATTGCGCTCGATACAGGCCATTGTGTGACGTGGCGTTGATGCATTCAGTAGCTCTCGCGCGCCTTCGCGCTTCAAAGACGTAACTAGTCAATGCGACTAGAACGACGCAAGCGAGAATGCTGACGCTGACGTGTTTAATTTTAACCGTGGCCATTCTTATATCCTCACTTTTATCGTCGGAGATACCTTCTCGATTCGGTAGTCTGAAAAGAGGATCATGTCGCCGCCGGCGTCGTGCTTGTCTTGCCAACGCCTGAAGTCGCTATTGTGTACGGGCCAATATGTGCGTCCGTATGGACCTTCGGGTTGAATAATATAATTGCTCCAACCGCTAAAGTCAGCCCATTGCGCTACATAGCCCTCCGGCACAAGACAAATTCCATCCCTGTTCCAGTGCCCCAAATATTGCGAAGCACTCTCTATTGGGTCGTCGAAAAACGAGTACGGGTTCTTGACATATATGGCAATATGCGTCACTTCGGCAAGTGTGCCGCTTCCAATAATTGGCGGTCGAATGCGGATTTTCGCTGGTGCCACATATAGCCCGAAGCCGCCCAGTGCGCCCGCCAGATCATCAGGCATCCCATAGTTGAGCATGGCCCGGAAAAACACCGCCGCTTTCTCCAACGCAGAGGTATCGACCTGAAGACGCTGGAACTGAAAGTGAGCATGCAATGCTGCGATGTCGCCGTTTGCTTCCTCCAGAGTATCGACATGCCCTCTATCCTTGAATTGGCGCAGCTTCCTGACTAAAGCATTCCTTGCGGCGTCCGAGTTAAGATAAGAATAGTCGTTAGTCAATTTCGCATAAGCGGCTTTCACTCTTGGATAGGACAAGACCCAGGCGAGCTGGATTGTGTTCCTGTCAATTCGGTGGTCGGGATAGTGGCGCGATCCGTCTTCGTTGTAGCCATTCAATTTTTCTGAGAAGGTCATCGCCTGATTCTTTGGTGAGCAATGGAACCATTTGTTCAGAAGCGCCGCTGACGTGTGCCATCCCATTTTTGTCATGGCCCCCGGAATTTCTGTAACGTCGAACCGTTCGTGCACCGGCAGACGCCGTGCGGGCGTGGATATGTCCGGGTACGGAGTTTCACCTTCGAAGTAGCATATATTGCCCGTGCGTTGCAGCCATTTGCCGCCGTCTGGGACATATACGGTCAATTCTTGTGCGCTCATGACACTCCCTTGAACAGAACGAAACGAAAGGGAAAATATGAGCATCTTCAACATGTTCCGGTGTTAACCGTCGTCAAAGAAGCAAGCTTTCGAAGTCACGATTTGGTTCCAGTAGCGGCGAGTTCGCGCAATGCATCGACCCAGGCACTTGTGAACGACGCGGAAAACGTGATCGGGGAATCGGTCTGCGCAGACGGGCGCGAGATGGAGAGGGTCGTGGGGACGTCACAGTTGCCAGCATCGGGCAGGTGAAGCTGGCGGTTACGCAGACGGACGAGGTCACGCAACGTGGTGCGGCATTCCTCAATGAGCCGTCCGTGGCAGTTCATGTGCTAGTGGCGCAGCCCGGCGAATTGTGCAAGGCGGTGGGAGCAAGCTCGCGCGGGGCGCGAGCTTGCTCAATCCGGACGAGGGTTTAATCCCGCAAAGGGCTTAATCCCAATGGCGATGCTTGCTGCGGTGACGATAGCCGTGGTGGTAATCGTTGGCGTACGAGTTCGAGCGCGAGACGTTGCCGCCCAGCGCCGCGCCTGCGCCGCCGCCCAGCGCCGCGCCAACGAGGCCGCCGCCGCGGCCGCCCATGGCGTTGCCCGCCGCCGTGCCCGCGCCGCCGCCCAGTGCGCCGCCGATGATGGCGCCCGTGCGTTCCCGGCGATTCGAGGTGACCGCGCCGCCGGCGCCGCCGCCCACCGCGCCGCCGATCACGGAGCCCGTGCGGCCGCCCACTGCGCCGCCGATTGCCGCGCCGGCCACACCGCCGAGCGCGCCGCCCAGCGCGTTGTTCATGTCGCCAGCCGTGGCGGGCAACGAAACCGCAGCGGCCAGCGCCGCAATCGCAACCATCGGGATCAATTTCTTCGACATGGATAACCTACTTGTTTTTAAGACGGTGCTGAGTATAGCGGCCGAAATGTAAGGCTTATGTAACCATGCGGCAGGGGCGGGGTAAGAGGTGTAACAAAATGATCCCAAACTTTAGAAACCTGGCGGGAGGTCATTGCGGGGATTGAAACAATCGGACAGGCGCTGCGTCCTGCGGGCGAGATTCGGGCGAAGGCCGGCGTGAATGTAGCCGTAGGGTTCGCCGAAATTTGGCTGTAAGTAGCCGTTGCTAGAGTCGTCGCAGGCGTCGTGCCTTTCGTGGCAGTCCGAACCCGAGCGACCACTCATGTATACCGCCCACGCGCATCGGCCCCTCAAGTTTTTGGCGCTGTTTCTGGCCTCGCTCGTTGCGCTGCTCCTGAGCGCACCCACCTGGGCCTTCCAGACGAGAATCGTCTCGATCCCGAGCGCGGCGATGCATCGCGCGTTCGACGCCACCGTGGTGCTGCCCGACGATTACGCGCGCGGCAGCGGGGCGGCGCGCTATCCCGTGATCTACGTGCTGCACGGCTCGGGCGGCAATTACGCGGACTGGACCTCGAACACGCGCATCGGCAAGCTGGCCGACCGCTATCACGTGATGCTCGTGATGCCCGATGGCGGCCACGAGAGCTGGTACATCGACAGCCCGTTCGAGCCCACGAGCCGCTACGAAACCTATGTGGGCACCGAGGTGGTGTCGTATATCGACGCGCATTTCCGCACGCTGGCCTCGCGCGAGACGCGCGCGATCACGGGCCTGAGCATGGGCGGCTTCGGTGCGCTGCGCATCGCGCTCGACCATCCCGAGGCGTTCGGCGCGGCGGGCAGCATCAGCGGCGCGGTCGATCCGCGCAACTGCGAGGACGAGCCCGGCATCGACCGCGTGTTCGGCAATCCCGCGCGCCATGCCGACTTCTGGACCCGCAACGCCATCGTCGAGGACGCGGGCAGCTTCGGGAATGCGCATATCGCGCTCACGATCGACTGCGGCGTGAACGACTCTTTTGTGCAATCGAACCGCGTGCTGCACGACAAGCTCATTGCGCTGGGCGTGCCGCACGATTATGCGGAGCGCCCAGGCGGCCATACGTGGTCGTACTGGTCCAATGCAATCCGCTATCAGGTCCTGTTCTTCGCCACCTCGTTCAGGAACAACGGCTGGCACCCGCATGCACGACAGGCCTGATGGCCTTGCGGGTTTCAGCGGTTCAGGATTCCCGGACATTTCAGAACCTTCACCAGGGTGTTTTCCCTGATTCCGCACGGTTGGCGAACGGCGCTGAAACCCGCCGGATCAGGGCCATCGGGTTTTCCACTGCCATGCAGATGAATATTTAATTTCCAGCCGTTCGCGCAAACACGTACCTTCTCGACGGGCGCAAAACACAGGCCCGGCTGCCCGCGTGCGACTGGCGCGGCACGAAAGGCATGGGCGCGACGGCACGAAACGAATAACTCTTCTGATTGGCATGGACTACTGATGAAAAAGCTCACCATTGCAATGGCGCTGGCCCTCGCTGCCGGAGCCGCCTGGGCGAAGACACCTTCGGTCATCCGCTTCGGCGTCGACCCAAGCTATGCGCCGTTCGAATCGAGATCGACCGACGGCCAGCTCGTGGGCTTCGACATCGACCTCGGCAACGAGATCTGCGCACGCTTGAAGGCGCGATGCGTATGGGTCGAAAACGCGTTCGACGGCATGATCCCCGCGCTCAAGGCCCGCAAGTTCGATGGCGTGCTCTCGTCGATGAGCGTCACGGACAAGCGCCTCGCGCAGATCGCGTTCTCCGATCCGATCGACAACGTGCTGCCGCGTCTGGTCGCGAAGCGCGGCTCGAACCTCCAGCCGAGCGTCGAATCGCTCAAAGGCAAGAGCGTCGGCGTCGAGCAGGGCTCCACTCAGGAGACCTACGTGCGGACCTACTGGGAGCCGAAGGGCGTCATCATCCGCGCCTATCAGACCCAGGATCTCGTCTATTCCGATCTCGTGTCCGGCCGTCTCGACGCCGCGCTGCAATCGTCGGTACAAGCCGATCTCGGCTTCCTGAAATCGGCGAACGGCGGGGACTTCGCGTTCGCCGGCCCCGAGATTCGCGATCCGAAGACGCTGGGAACGGGCGCGGCCATTGGCTTGCGCAAGGAGGACACCGAGTTGCGCCAGCAGATCAACGAAGCGCTGGCCGCGATCATTCACGACGGCACTTACCAGCGCATCGCCAGGAAGTATTTCTCGTTCGATATCTACAACTGACGACGGCTGGCGGCGGCGCGCGAGTAGTACTCATCGCGCCGCTTCAGACCTTGCGCAGCGTCTCGATCGTGAGCTCGCGAAACCAGCGGTTGCCCTCATCGTTGTCGAAAGTCTCGTGCCAGTGCACGGTGACCTCCACGCTCGGCATGTCCACGGGCAGATCGTAGATGGCGAAATGATCGTGCTCGTTGAAGAAGCGGGCGACGCGGCGCGGCAAGGTCACCATCCAGTCGGTGCGCCGGAGAATCTGCGGCACGACCGAGAAATGCGGCACGCTCAGCGCGATCTGGCGATCGAATCCCGCCGCGCGCAGCGAGTCGTTGATGGTGCGGTGGCTGCTCTCGCTCGACACCACCATGATGTGCCGCATGGCCAGAAAACGCTCGCGCGAGAGGCGTCGCGCGGGTAGTCCCGCGCGACGGCGCGTCATGCAGACATAAGGCTCGTCGAAGAGCAGGGCGCTATGCGTATGCGGCTTGAGCGCGGGCAGATTGCCGATGGCGAGATCGAGCTGCCCGAGGCGCAATTGCTCGGTCACTTCGGCCACGGGTATCTGGCGCGCTTCGAGCTTCACGTGCGGCGCCACGCGCTGGAGCATTTCGCACAGCGGCGGCAGGAAGAACTGCTCGCCCGCGTCGGTCATCGAAAGATGAAATTCACGCGAGCTCGTGGCCGGGTCGAACGGCTCGCCATGGCGCAGCGCTTCGCGTATCGACGCAATCGCGCGCCCGAGCGGCAGCGCGAGCTGCTGCGCTGTGGGCGTGGGCAGCATACCATCAGGAGACCGAACGAAGAGCGGATCGTCGAACATCGCGCGCAGCCGCCCGAGCGCGTAGCTGATGGCCGGCTGCGAAAGGCCAAGGCGCTGGCCCGCGCGCGTGAGACTGCGTTCTTCGAGGATCGCCTGGAACACGCGCACGAGATTCAGGTCGGCTTCGTTGAAATCAGCCATATTGATGATGTCGATAATATTGATGAATTTGACAGATATCTTAGCCTAAACCTAGACTGGCCCCATCGATTCAGGACGGACCACGAGGAGACCGGTTTATGGGCTGCATGGACTCGGGCGCCGCGCTGGCCGGCGGGCAAATGCGGGCGGGGCAGGCGGCGTCGCTGGCGCTGCCGGCCTTGCTGGCGGCGCGCGCCGCGCGTGATGGCGATGCTGTGCTGTTTTCGGATCGCAGGACCTGCTGGAGCAGTGCGCAGGCGCTCGACATCGCGGCGCGCCGCGCGGGCACGCTGGCGGCGCACGGCATCGGGCGCGGCGACCGCGTCGCGCTCCTGTGCACGAACCGCAGCGAGTTCATGGAGATCGTGCTGGGCTGCGGATGGCTGGGCGCCGTGGTGGTACCCATCAACACCGCTTCGCGCGGGATGCAACTCGAACATATCCTGCGCAATTCGGGCGCGCGTCTGATCGTGGCGGAAACGCATCTCGTGGGCGCGGTGCAGGCCATCGATGCGCAAGCGCATGCGCTCGAATCGATCTGGCTGATCGAAAGCGGCGAGCGCGCCGAAGCGCCGGACGGTAACGGCGCGCCCGTGGCAGGCGGCATCGCAATGCAGCCCTTGCCGCCGCTCGGCGAGCCTGTCGCCGCACCGCTCATCGGCGATGGCGATGCGCTCGCGATTCTCTACACCTCGGGCACTTCCGGTCTCTCGAAAGGCGTGATGTGCCCGCATGCCCAGTTCTACTGGTGGGCGCGCCTCACGGCCGGGCATCTCGGCGTGGTGCCCGGCGACGTGCTCTATACCTGCTTGCCGCTGTTCCATACGAATGCGCTCAACGCGTTCTTCCAGGCGCTCGTTTCCGATGCGCAACTCGTCGCCGACCGGCGTTTCTCGGCGAGCGGCTTCTTCGCCTCGCTCGTGGAAACCCGCGCGACGGTGACCTATGTGCTCGGCGCGATGGTGCCGATCTTGCTGGGCCGCCCCGTGTCGGGCGAGGAGCGGGCGCACCACGTGCGCATCGCGCTGGCGCCGGGCGTGCCGGGGCATTTCCAGCAGGAATTCACCGACCGTTGCGGCATTGCGCTGCTCGACGGCTATGGCTCGACCGAGACGAACTTCGTGCTGGGCGGCGGCATTGACGGTCAGCGCGCGGGCTACATGGGCCGGCTCGTGCCCGGTTTTGACGCGCGCGTGGTCGACGAGCACGACCGCGAAGTGCCGGATGGCGAGGCGGGCGAGCTGATCCTGCGCGCCGACACGCCATTTGCGTTCGCGAGCGGCTATTTCGGCATGCCGGAGAAGACCGTGGAGGCGTGGCGCAATCTGTGGTTCCACACGGGAGACCGCGTGGTGCGCGAGGCCAATGGCTACTATCGCTTCGTCGACCGGCTCAAGGACGCGATTCGCCGCCGTGGTGAAAATATTTCGTCCTACGAAGTAGAGCAGGTGTTGCTGAGTCATCCCGCGGTCGAGACGGCCGCGGTCTACGCGGTGAAGTCCGAACTCGCCGAGGACGAGGTGATGGCCGCGCTCGTGCTGCGCGCCGGTGAAACGCTCGAAGCGCTCGACCTGATCCGCTATTGCGAGCCGCGTCTGCCGTATTTCGCGGTGCCACGCTATCTCGACTTCGTGACCGATCTGCCGCGCACGGAAAACGGCAAGATCCAGAAGTACAAGCTGCGCGAGGCCGGCATTAGTGCGACGGCGTGGGATCTGGAAGCGTCGGGCTACCGGCTCAGGCGCGCGTAGCGTCAAACACGCACAAACACGCACAAAGCACCCCATCGCACGGGGCCGCACGACGCACGCGCAAGTCACAAGAGAAGTCACAAGAGCAGTCAAGAGAGCCCAGCAGAGGCACGAGGAGGCAGCATGGCAAGCACCCGAACCTGTTCCGCCGGCGTGTCCGACGCGCCGCACGCCGAAGCGCGCACGAGTGCACATGCACTCGATCCGCGCGCGTTGCGCCGCATCGTGATGGCGTCGGTCGCCGGCAACGCGCTCGAATGGTACGACTTCTTTCTCTACAGCACGGCCGCAGCGCTCGTGTTCGGCGAGCTGTTCTTCCCGCGCGGCACCGATCCGCTCATCGGCACGCTCGCGGCGTTCGCGGGCTTTGCCGTGGGCTTCGCGGCGCGCCCGTTCGGCGGCGTGCTGTTCGGGCACATCGGCGACCGTTACGGACGCAAGGGCGCGCTGGTCTGGACCCTCTCGCTGATGGGCGGCGCGACGTTCCTGATCGGCCTGTTGCCCACCTACGGGCAAGTGGGGATGTGGGCGCCCGCGCTGCTCGTGCTGCTGCGCGTGGTGCAGGGCGTTGCGTCAGGCGGCGAGTGGGGCGGCGGCGTGCTGATGATCAGCGAGTCGGCGCCGCCCGAAAAGCGCGGCTTCTACGCGTCGTGGAGTCAGATCGGCGTGGGCGGCGGCTTCGTGCTTTCGGCGGCAGTGTTCTTCGCCGTGCAGATGCTGCCGCACGACAGCTTTATGAGCTGGGGCTGGCGCGTGCCTTTCCTGCTCTCGATCGTCATCTTCGGCGTGGGCGTCTACATCCGCTCGACGCTGCCCGAGAGCACCGAATTCGCGAAGAACGAGGCGGCGGGCAAGACTTCGCACATGCCGGTGCTCGACGCGATCCGCAAGCATCCGCGCGCGATCCTCGTCGCCATGGGGCTGCGCGTGGCCGAAAACGGCGGCTCGTATATCTTCCTCGCGTTCTCGCTCGTCTACGGCAAGTTCATTGGCGTGCCGGGCGCGGTCATGCTCGCGGGCGTGATGGTCTCGATGAGCGTGGAGCTCGTGACGATGCTGCTCTGGGGCCGGCTCTCGGACCGCATCGGCCGCAAGCCCGTGTATCTGATCGGCGCGGTGGGGCTCATCGTGGTGGCGTTTCCGTTCTTCTGGCTGCTCGACACCAGGGCGCCCGCGCTGATCTGGCTCGCGCTGCTGCTCGGCAACGCGGTGTGCCACGGCGCCATGATCGGCACGCAGCCGAGCCTGATGGGCGAGCTGTTCAGCACGGAAGTGCGCTATTCGGGCATGGCGCTGGGCCACGAGATTGCGTCGGTGTTCGCGGGCGGGCTTTCGCCGCTCGTCGCCACGGCGTTGCTCGCGAAGTATCACGCGGCATGGCCTGTTGCATTGATGCTGATGGCGATGGGCGTCATTACCGTGATTGCGCTCGTGTGCACGCGGGAAACGGTGCGCAACGGAACAGGCAGCAGCACACGATAAGGAAACCGAAGTAATGCGATCACACGGATACGACGGCGCGTTGCTGTGCGCGGGCGTGGAGGTGCCGTATCGCCGCCAGGCGAACGGCGTTTCGACCGGCGATCTGCTCGCGCAGGCGTTTTCGGCGGCGCTCGCGCAATCGGGCTTCGCCGCGCGCGAGATCGACGGGCTGGGCGTGGCCTCGTTCACGCTGGGCCCCGATCACGCGATCGATCTGGCATGGCGCCTCGGCCTCTCGCCGCGCTGGTGCATGGACGATTGCCACGGCGGCGCGAGCGCGATCAATCTGCTGCAGCACGCGATCCGTGCGATCCAGTGCGGCGACGCGAACGTCATCGTGCTGGTCTCGGGCGACAGCTTCGAGCCGGCCGATTTCCGGCGCCTCGTCGACCACTACAACCTCACCACGCGAACCTGGCTGCGCCCACTCGAAAGCGGCGGCCCGAACGCGCTGTTCGCGATGCTCACGCAGCAGCACGCCGAGCGCTTCGGACTCGCGCGCGCCGACTATGGCGCGCTGTGCGTGGCGCAGCGCGCGTGGGCCGCGCTCAATCCGCTCGCGGTCTATCGCACGCCGCTCACGCTCGACGACTATCTCGACGCGCCGCTCGTGGCCGCGCCGCTGGGCCGCTACGACTGCGTGCCCGTGGTGTGCGGCGCGAATGCGCTCGTGGTGGCGCGCGCGGACCTCGTCAAGCCGGGCCGCCACGTACGCGTGCGGGCGCTGCAATGCCGTTACAACGCCGATCATCAGATGGGCGACGGCCTGCAGACCTCGCTGGCGGCGCTCGCGCCCGAGCTCTGGCAAGAGGCGCGCGCGACGCCCGCCGAGATGGATCTCGTCTCGGTGTACGACGACTATCCGGTCATGGCGCTCGTGCAGCTCGCGGATCTGGGCTTCGCGCCCGACGGCGATCTGCGCACACTGATCGCGCGCGTCGCCTCGCGCGCGCTGCCGGTGAACACTTCGGGCGGCCAGCTTTCGGCGGGGCAGGCGGGCGCGGCGGGCGGCATGCACGGCCTCGTGGAAGCGCTCACGCAACTGTGCGGCGCGGCGGGCGAGCGCCAGATCGAGCGCGCGCGGCTCGCGCTGGTGAGCGGCTACGGCATGGTCGAATACCGCTACGGCATGTGCGCGAACGCCGTGGTGCTCGAAGCGGCGGGGCATTCGCAATGAGACAGACCATGAAGCTCGAAGTATTGCGCTGCGCGGCTTGCGGCACCACGCTCTTTCCGGCGCGCTATCTGTGCCCCGCGTGCGGCGGCGCGCACTGGACGAAGCAGGCGGTGTCGCGCGGCACGGTGCTCGCGGCGACTACCGTGAGCCATCGCGTGGGAGCAAGCGAGCCGGGCGCCGTGCACCTTGCGAGCGTGCGGACCGATGCGGGACCGGTCGTGATTGCGCGGCTCGATGTTGCGGCAGGCAAGGGCGAGCGCGTCTGCCTCGAAGTCGACGAGGAGAGGCGCATTCTGGCCCGCGCAGGCTGAGGGCGGCACCACCGGCCGCTGCGCGTTGGACGAGCGGCATCGTAGTCGATCGGACCTGTGCATATGCAAGTCCGCAATATCGATCAGGATGCCATATCAATTATCCAGACCGTATCAGGCGATCGTATCGACCACGCCGCCATCGACGCGCAACGCCGCCCCCGTGGTCGCCGATGCCTGCCTGGAGCACGCATAGACCACCATGTTCGCCACTTCCTCCACGTTCGCCGCGCGGCGGATGATGGACGAAGCGCGGTGCTGCTGCACGAACGCCGCCGCGACTTCCTCGACGGGCTTGCCCGTCTTCGCGACTTCGTCCTTGAGCATGGCTTCCACGCCTTCCGAGAGCGTCGGGCCCGGCAGCACCGAGTTCACCGTCACGCCGGTGCCCGCGAGCCGCTTGGCGAGGCCGCGTGCGACCGCGATCTGTGCCGTCTTGGTCATGCCGTAATGGAGCATGTCGGGCGGAATGTTCAGGCCCGACTCCGACGAGATGAACACGATGCGCCCCCAGCCCTGCTTGACCATCGCGCCCGCGTAGGCACGCGAGAGCCGCACGCCCGACATCACGTTGGTTTCGAAAAAGCGCAGCCATTCGCTATCGGGGATCTCGAAGAAGTCCTGCTGCGCGAAGACACCGAGATTGTTCACGAGAACGTCCACCTTCGGATACGCCTTCACGATGGCCTCGCAGCCCGCGGCGTTCGAGAGGTCGCCGACGAAACCGTGCACCTGCGCACCGGGCACGGCTTCGCGCACGGCGGCCTCGGCCGCGCGCACGCTGCCTTCATGGCGGCTGTTCACGATCACGGCGGCGCCCGTGCCGGCGAGGCCCTTGGCGGTGGCGAGGCCAATGCCCGCCGCCGAACCGGTGACGAGCGCGAGTTTTCCTGACAAATCGATCTTCATCGTGGCTCCTGTCGATAGGGGCGGGAGTGAGTGTTCGGCACTCACTCCGCTTCCATGCAAGGCTTCAGTGTGAAACGCGCCGCCGTGCGGACGGCGTGAGGGGAATCGGCAGTGTACTGCGGGCCTCTTTTCGTTGCTCGCCGCGTTTGCGCCGCATTCGGGCACTGCGGTCGCAAGCGCGCGTCGCTCAGTGCGCGACCCCCATTTCCGGATCGCTGATGCTGTCCTTGCCGGTCTCCATGCGTCCGGCGAAACGGCGCGCGATGTTGCTTGTGTCGCTTGTGTTGTTCATACCGCTTGTATCGGCCGCGCCGCGCAGCGTGAAGTCGTACCAGCCGCCCGACGCGTCGAGCGGCCAGCTCTGTTCGGACTGACCATGCGCGGGGACGGTGAGCGTCCACGGCCCATCGGTGCGATACGCGTTCGCTGCCACGATGCAAACGGCGGGCACGGGCCCCGCGTTGGCGACCGTGAGCGTGAGGGTGTTGCGGGCCTCGTCGTAGCGCAGACGCGTTTCCGGGTTGGGCCCACGCGGCGCGGCGCTCACGTTGCCCGTGAAGCGGCGATGAAAGCCATTGGGACCGAGCACCCAGAGATCGTATGCGCCGGCATCGGCTGCCTCGGGTGTCCAGGTGTCGTCGAGTTGCTTGCCCGCCTCGACGGTATAGCGGCGCGGCACCCGATCGAGATGCCAGGTGTCGTAGACGTGAAAGACCGCGCCGGCACGGCCTTCGTTGCCGAAGACGAGGCGCACCGCATGCGGCCGGACCACCACGCTCGCCTCGGTATGCAGGCGGTACGGCAACGCGCGCGAAGGCCGGGCGAAGCGCGCCTGGCCCGGCATCGTCTGCTCGGCAACCGGCGGCGGCGAGACCGGCTTCAGCGCGTGCTGCTGCGCATTGAGGGCGTCGGCGGCCGCTTTGCTCGGGGCAGGGAAGGATCGGGCCGGATTTTCGTTCGGGGTACTGAAGTTGAGCGTGGAGGTCAGATCGCCGAATACGACGCGCCGCCACGCGCTGATATTGGGCTCCTCCACGCCGAAGCGCAATTCCAGAAAGCGCAGCACCGAGGTGTGATCGAACGCCTGCGAGTTGACGAAGCCGCCCGTGCTCCAGGGCGAGACCACGAACATCGGCACGCGCGGGCCGGGGCCATAGGGCTGCCCGTCCGGCGCGAGCGGGGCCTCGTCGCCGGGCGGATTCGGCGCGCTGAAGTACTCGTGCTTCGTGCTGACCGTGGACTTGCCCGCGTAAGCGCCGTCGCCGATGGGCGAAGGCGGGGCCGGCGGCGGCATGTGATCGAAGAAGCAGTCGTTCTCGTCGTAGTTCACGAAGAGCACGGTCTTGCTCCAGACTTCCGGATTCGCCGTGAGCGCGTCGAGCAACTGCTGCATGTACCACGCGCCCTGGCCTGGCGTCGAGACGGCGGGATGCTCGCACGACGCCTGCGGCGAAATAATCCAGCTCACCTGCGGCAGCCGGCTGGCGGCGATGTCGTCCTTGAGCGCCTGCATGAAGCCGCCATCGGGCATGGTGTTGCCGATGCCCTTGTAAAGCGGCTCGCGCGCCTCGATCTCTGCGGTCCACGGCAGATTGGGCGAGCCCGGCATCGCCTCGTGGAGCTTGCGGAACGTGGCGAAGCCTGCGAGCGGATTGTCGTTGTAGTTATCGGGCTGGTTTTCATAGATCTTCCAGCTCACGCCCGCTTTCTGCAGACGCTCGACGTAGGTGGTCCACTTGAGCCCATTGCCGGACGGCCCGAGCCAGTCCCAGCCGTCGTTGTTCACGACGGCATGCGGAAAGAGTCCGCCGCCGCCCGGACCGTTCGTGCCGCTCCACAGGAACAGGCGGTTCGAATTGGTGCCGCCGAACAGCGAGCAATGGTAGGCATCGCAGACCGTGAACGCGTTCGCGAGCGCGAAATGAAACGGCAGGTCGGCCGCTTCGAGGTAGCCCATCGAAATATCGCCCTTCGACTTCGGCCAGTGCGTCATGCGGCCGTTGTCCCACGCGCCGTGCGCGTCGACCCATTCGTGTGCGCCACCCGCGAGCAGCGCATTGCCCTTCGTCTTGTCGAGGTGGAAGGGCAGCACGCTGCGCGTGCCGTCGCTCTGCTGCCAGATGTTCGCGCCTTGCGGCTGCGGGATCGTGATGCGGTCGCCGAAACCGCGCACGCCGGGCAGCGTGGCGAGATAGTGGTCGAACGAGCGGTTTTCCTGCATGAAGATCACGACGTGCTGGACGTCCTCGATCGTGCCGGTGGCGCGGTTCGCCGGTATCGCGAGCGCGCGCCGGATGGCCGGCGGGAACAGGCTGAGCGCAGCGCCCGCGGCGGCGGTGCGCAGAAAGCGGCGGCGGTCCTTCGAGGTCATGGTGCCAATGTTGGTGCGGGGAGGGTTCCGGGCCGCGATGCGGGTTTCGTACCCGCGAGCATGACACGTTGGCGGCAATGGCGCTTGCTGGGCGTGAGGCGGTATAGGGCTCGCGCGGGGTGGCTTGGGTCCGGCTTGCTCGCTTCGGCGTGTTTCGGTATACGCGCCGCGAGAGCGCATCATGCACAGCGACTGCCACCTCAATTACTTCGTTTTACGAATCAAATGAGGCGACCGGATCGACCACCACATCGGCGACGTCCTGCGCGGCGCGCAGCGTTTCGAGCGTGCTCATGAATGCCGCGATCAGATGCCCGTTCGCGCGGCTCTTGAGGTGGTAGAGATATTCGTGCATGACGGGGCCATCGGGCTTGATGGGCACGCTCGCGAGCGAGGCGCCGCGCGGCACTTCACCGGCCGACATCAGCGAGCAGCCGAGACCCTGGCGGACCGCCTCGCAGATCGCTTCGCGGCTGCCGATTTCGATGATGGCGGCGGGCACGACGCCGCGCCGCCTCAGCGCGGTCTCGGTGGCCTCGCGCGTGCGCGAGCCGGGCTCGCGCAGCAACAGGGTTTCGGCGGCCAGCACGCCCAGGTCGGTCGCGCGCCGGTGCGCGAGCGCGTGTGCGGGATCGACCACCAGCACGAGCCGGTCGCCGGCGATGCGGTGGCGCGCGAGCGCGGGATCGTCCACGCGGTTCGACGACACGGCCACGTCTACGCGATACTCGACGAGCGCGTCGAGCACTTCGTTCGAATTGCCCACCTCGATGCCGATCTGCACGTTCGGATAGCGGCGCCGGAACGCCGCCACGGCGGGGAGAATGTAGTAGGGGCCTGTGGTCCCCAGACGGAAGCTGCCCGCATGGTGCTCGCGCTCGTGGCGCAATGCGGAGTCGATCTCGCGCTCGTTCTGCATGAGCCGCTCGACGAGCGGCATGAGCGCCGCGCCCGTCTGCGTGAGTCCGATGCGGTTGCCGCGGCGATGAAAGAGCTCCACGCCGTAGTGTTTTTCGAGCTGCTGGACGCGCGCCGTGATGGTGGGCTGGCTTAGTGAGAGGTGTCGTGCGGCGGCGACGATACTGCCTTGGCGGACGGTTTCGTAGAACGCGGCGACGAGCGGCGCGAGTTGAGGGGCAAGCATGTCTCGTTGCGGCAAATGACTCGACTCTAGCGCGGCTTCGCGTCAGATTCATTACGGCGCTTATTACGGCACATCGCGTGGGGAAGCGGTGGGCGCGCATGCCGCAAGCGCGGCTCGCGCCGTGGCGCGGCGTTTGCCGCGTCACGCGTCCGGCGCTGGCTTATCGTTTGTCCGGCTTCGTCCCCGGCTTCTCGCGCGATGCCGTATCGGCTCCCTCGTCCGCTCTGCCGCCGCCATCCAGCCCCGCGCCCCTGCGCCAGACTTCCTTGCCCTGCTCGGAAAGCTCGCCGCTGCTGTGGCTGCGGTCCGGCTCGGTGCCGGGCACGGCCATCTCGCCGCCCGGCGGCTCCTGGGCGGGCTGCTTCGCGTGCTTGCGTCGAGCCACGCGCTCGTCCTGCGAGCGTCCTGCGTAGTCGTTCATGCGCTGTCTCCCGATAGAGTCATGCGTTGGCACTCGTTGTCACTGCGCGCAACCGCTGTGCCGCGCGCTCACGGCACATGCTCACGGCGCATTCACGGCATCGCGACGCGGTGCAGGATGTCGAGCAACTGCGAGACCGCAAAGGGCTTGCGCAGGAAGCCGACCACATCCGCATCGGCGGGCGGCGTGACGAGCGCGGAGACGAGCACCAGCGGCACCCGCGCGAGCGCGCTGTTGCGGCGCATTTCGCGCATCAGCGCGAGGCCGTCCATGTGCGGCATCATGCAGTCGGAGATCACGACGTCGGGGGGATCGGCGAGCGCGGCCCTGAGCGCGTCCGTGCCGTCCTCGGCAGTTTTGACCCGATAGCCTTCCTGACCGACCAGCTCTTTGAGCGCGTTTAGCGCGTTGATGTCGTCGTCGACGAGTAATACGGTAGCCATACGTCGTTTACCTGTGCGGCGCGCGCCCGCCGTTCCTTGCACGATTGCTACGCCGTGCGCCCGTGTTCTTTGAATGGCACAACCCCGTCCGGGCCGGCGGATTCCCGCGCTTTGTTCTGTCTGTGCCCGAGTTCAACCGCTGGTGCGCATTTTTCATGCCTGATGCATTGGGACCGGCCAGGGTCCCGGCTAGCGGCGGGGTGGCTAGAGCTTCATTGAGTCACTTCTGTCACTTCGATGACGCATGAATGAAGTAAGAGCAGGCAGCGTTCCCGTCGCGGCGGCGCCGGGTGACGCCGTGGTGGCGGCGCGATCACCGCCCGATCACAGCGCAATCGCGGCCCGCGCTCAAGTTATTGCATTTTTTGCCGTTAACTCACGCAAGGCTCAGGCTGTACGCGCTCGGCGCGTTCGCCGGGCGCCATCCGAACGACCCCGCCATGCTGGATCCAGTCAATATCCTCCTCGTCACGGTGCTTTCGAGCATCATGAGCCTCGCCATCCTGGGCTCGTTGCGGCCTGCGCGCATTCCCGGGGTAGGCCGCTGGATGGGCGCCTATGTGATGGCGAGCGTCGCGCTCGTGCTCGCGGGCATGCAGCGCCTGGGCATGCCGCTCGTCACGATTCTCGTTTCGAACACGCTGCTCGCGCTGGCCATCACGCGAGTGCTGCAGGGCTGCCGCGAGTTCTTCGGCCTGAGCCCGCGCGTGCCGCTCGCCTGGGCGGGCTGCACCGCGGTGGGCGCAGGCATTGCCTGGTGGTACTGGATAACGCCGGATCTCGCGGCGCGCATCGCGCTCGTTTCCGTATTTCATGCCGCGGTGTACGGCGCCATCGGCGGCCTGGCGCTGCGCCATCGGCCGCCGGGCCGGCCGGTCTACAGCTATCGCTTCGTCACCTGGGCCGCCTGGCTCGGCGCGTTCGCGCATGGGCTGCGGGGTCTCATCTATGGAACGGGGCTGATTCAGCAAAGCACGCTGCTCGATTTCACGCCCTTCAATGTCGTGTATCTGACACTCGGCATCCTCGTGTGGCCGGCGCTCTCGATCGGCATGGTGCTGCTCGCGCACGACCGCATGGCCGAGCGGCTCGAACGCCTCGCGAGCCGCGACGAGCTCACGGGCGCGCTCACGCGCCGTGCCTTCGTCACGCAGGCCGGCGCGCTGCTCGACGCCGCGCGCGCCTCGGGCATGTCCTGCGCGCTGGCCATCGTCGATATCGATCACTTCAAGGGCATCAACGACCGCTACGGCCACGCGGCTGGCGATCGCGCGCTCGCGCAGTTCGGCCGCGTGATCGCCGCGGGCGTGCGCGAGTCGGACCTGTTCGGACGTCTGGGCGGCGAGGAGTTCGCGCTGCTCTTTCCGGCGATGGCGCGCGAGGACGCGGTGATGCGGGTCGATGCGCTGCGCGTGGCCGCACTCGCGGTGCGGCGCGGCGACCCCGCCACGGCGCACGAGATGGCGCATGAGATGGCACCCGCGGGCAGGGCGCTTCAGGCGGACGAACGCGCAGGCGCCGGGGGCGATGCCTCGACGGCGCACCAGGGCCTGACGTTCAGCGCCGGCGTCGACGTCTATCAGGACGGCGATACATTGGCGAGCCTGATGGCGCGCGCGGACGCGGCGCTCTACGAGGCGAAATCGCGCGGCCGCAATCGGGTAGTCAGCGCAGCGGTGCAATAAAGACCCGGCGCAATGACGCAATGGCGCAATGACATACGGGCGCGGCCGCAATGTCATAAAAAAATCAAATAACGCCCGGCAATTTTTTCATTCCCTTCATTCCCATTACCCAGGCAGCTTTCGCGAAACCGGCCCTTAAAACAGGAGCGCCACTCGCGCACCTCGGTGTTTTCCCTCTTTGCGCGACGAATTTATTTCGTCATCCTTTCTCTTCTCTTGAAGTTATGCGAATTGAATGCGCCGACAAGCGTTCATTTCGGCGCATTGAACCTATGCAGTCATTTCGGTATGCATAGCGCATGCTAATGCAATTCAGATCAGCCACATCGCTGTTTTTAAAGGATAATCGACCCCAGATGGGAATGGCGTTCAATGCAACGTTCATTTCATCCGGCCGCGCCCGGCCTTTTGCGCAGCCGGAAACAGGCACCGCTTTCTTCGGGCAGGCGTCTTTTCCTTGGTAACCAGTGGCGATCACGCAAGGCGGGAATCGTGCGGATGTCGAGGCGCCCGCTCACGGCGTCGCGCGTCTTCATTTGCCTTCGAATCCGCTGCCCCTCGTGCGCGTGGAAGCGCATGCCAGACGCGTCGATGCGGGCCCGCGCCGCGGGCCATGCGTCGCAAGACACCGGCCGCCCGACCCACGTTCGGGCCGCGCGCACTGTAGCGCGCCGCGTGCATGTGCACGCAGGCGCAGCCGGTGCGCGCCGCGTCTTGTCCTTCGCGCCATGCGTGCTTCGCCCACGCTCGCCAGGCTTCGATCTGCTCGCATTCGTATTCGCATTCAACCGCCCGCCGCCGGAATTCCCATGTCATGCCATTTCGCGCATGACGTTCCGGCGCGGGCCCACTACCGGCCAGCCGTCCCACAGGATTTCCGGGGGAAGTCGCTTTTCAGCTTGGGGGGGCGGCCATCAACCACCAGGAGCCTGAGATGAAAGTTGGCAATAACAATTGGCGGAATGCACACAACAACGACGCGGCGCTGCCGGCCTTTCTCGCCGCACGCGTCGACCGCTATTACACGGAGCGCGTGCAGCAGAGCTGGGCGGGGGGCCACATCATGAAGGGCCGCGTTCCGGATGCCGACGCTTTGCATCTTTCGAGCAACGATTATCTTTCGATTGCCCGTCACCCCGAGATTCTCGATGCAATGTGCATGAGCATCCGCTCCGAAGGCAACGGCCTTTTGATGTCGGGTGTCTTTCTGCACGGCGACGATTGCCCGCAACTGAATCTCGAAGACCGCTTCGCGCGCTTCATGGGCGCCGAGGCAAGCGTGCTGTGCCAGTCGGGGTTCGCGGCCAACACGGGGCTGATCCAGTCGATCGCGAATGCGCAGACGCCCGTCTACGTCGACATGATGGCGCATATGTCGCTCTGGGAAGGCATTCGCAGCGCGGGGGCGAAGGCCATCAGTTTCTTCCACAACGATGTCGAGCATCTCGAGCAGCGCATCCAGCGCTACGGGCCCGGCATCGTGATCGTCGATTCGGTGTACAGCACGAATGGCAGCGTGTGTCCGCTGCAGGCTTTCGCGGATGTGTGCGCCGAGCACGACTGCGTGTTCGTGGTGGACGAGTCGCACTCGCTCGGCACGCATGGTGCGCACGGCGGGGGGCTGGTTGCGGAGCTGGGCCTGACCGACCGCGTGCATTTCCGCACGGCGAGCCTCGCGAAGGCGTTCGCGGGCCGCGCGGGCATCATCAGCTGTTCGCGGCGCTTCCAGGAGTATTTCAAGTGCGAGGCGTTGCCGGCCATTTTCAGCTCGACGCTGCTGCCGCACGAAACGGCGGGTCTCGCGGCCACGCTCGACGTGATCGAGCGCGACGACTGGCGCCGCACGCGGGTGGCCGCGAACGCGCGCTATCTGCGCATGCGCCTCGCGGAGCTCGGCTACAACCTCAACGGCAGCGAAACGCAGATCATCGCGCTCGAAGCCGGGCCCGAGCCGCAGACCATCGTGCTGCGCGACGCGCTCGAAGCGCGCGGCATCTTCGGCTCGGTGTTCTGCGCGCCGGCCACGGCGCAGAACCGCTCGCTCGTGCGGCTCTCGATCAGCGCGGCGCTTTCCGAGGCGGAGCTCGAACGGATCGTGGAGGTGTGCGAAGCGATACGCGACGAGGTGCAGATGTGGAACTGGCCTTCGACGCGCCGCCTCATGGAGCGCGGCGCCGGGCGTGCGCGCGTGCGTCAGCCGCGTGCGCTGGCCGAGCTGCCGGTGGCCGCGTGATGCGCGCCCATGCGTCTAGAGGCCAGTGAGGCGGCCGTGACGCACGGATGACGCGAGCGTGACGGGCAGGCGGCGTGAGCGGCTCAGCGCGAGTCCCACGCCGCCTGGATTTCGCGGTCGAGCTGCTGTAGATAAGCGTCATAGGGCAGCACGTTCTCGAGCGCGAGACCCGCGGGCTGCTTCACGACGGCGTAGACATAGCGGCGCTCGCCTTCGAACACCGATGCGGGATGCATGTACGGCTGCCATTGCTCCGATTGCGCCGGATAGTAGCCTTCGGTGCGCCAGAAGTAGGGCACGCTGCGATGGCTGTCGAGCTCGGCGTGAAAGGCCGCGGGCGCGCCTTGCTCGACGGCGATCTCGTGCACGCCGCGCAGCGACTCGTCGGTGTGGATGATGAGCAGCGAGGCCGTGCCCTGCGCATCGAACATCAGCAGGCCATGCGGCTGATACGAGAGATAGTGCTCGACGATGCCGAGCGAGTCGAAAATGCCCTGCACGTGCGCGGCGAGCGCGCCATCCTTGAGGAACGCGTATTCGGACACCGCAAGCGCATCGAGCACCGTGCTGCAGGCCTTGTCGAAATACGCGGCCTGCATGTCGTGGATCGCCTGGTTCAGGGTTTCCACTGCGTCGACTTCGTGCTTGCGGATGAAGCGGTCGATCAGGCCTTCGTTGAAGCTCTTGACGGCCACGTGCTCGTCGGCCTTGCCGGTGAGCACGATCTTCTTGAGCGCCGGATTGGCGAGGCGGCGGCAGAACTCGATGCCGTTGAGCTCGGGCATGTCGTAATCGACCACCACGACCGAGACGGTATCGAAGCGCTCGGGCCGGTGCACGAGCGAGCGGATCGCGTCCACGCGCATGGCAATGACCTGATGCGCATCGTTTTCTTCGGTGCGGTCGAGATAGGGACTGAAAATGGGCGACGCGGGACGGTCCTGCGCCGCGCGGCCGTTCAGAAACTTCAGCGCCTCCGTGGGCGAGCTGAAGAGGCGGAACGCGAGCTCGGGGTCGAGCTGCAGGCTCAGATTCGACAGAAACGCCGCGCTATCGTCGACGAAGGCGGCGGTGGTCGGCCAGGAGAACGGCTGAATGGCTTTCGGAGTGGCTTTCGTCATGGCGCTGGGAATGTCAAAACAAACTCGGTGTATTTGCCTTTCACCGAAGAGCAGGCGATGGCTCCCCCCATCGCTTGCATGACATCGCGGCAGAATGCCAGCCCGATTCCTGCTCCGAGCGACACGTCATCGGTGGTGGTGGACGAAGTATAAAAGCGGGTAAAGATGTGCGGCAAGACTTCAGACGAAATACCGGCGCCGGTATCGCTGAAAATCAGCAGATTGGCGCGGTTACCGCGATTTTCCGTTTCGAGCCGGATCGAAATATGCGCGCCGTCGATGCTCCCCATATGCCGGAACGCATTTTTGAGCAGATTGAACAAGACGTGCACGGTGAGCATTTCCGAGCCGGCGAATTCGAAATCGGGCCGCAGATTGCAATGCACGCGCGCACGGTCACCTTCGCGAAACGGATAGCGCGCGAGCGCGGTTTCCACGCAATGCGCAATCGAGCAGGTCGTGGCGTTGGGCATGTTCGTGCCGGAAAAGCGCGCGGTGGCGAGCAGCATGTCGATGATCGCGTTCGAATGCAGCGCCTCCTGCTCGATGCGGCTCACCACGCCCTGCATCGAATGCAGATGCGCCACGCGTATTTTCGGCACCGGCAGGCGGTTGCGCTGGGCGAGCGCATAGGTGTCGAGCAGCGCGGGCAAATAGCGCATGAGGCCGGCCGCCCCCACGCGGATCGCGACGAGCGGCGTGCGCAGCTCGTGCGCGACGCTGCCCGCCGTGGCCAGCATGGCGCGCTCCTGTTCGATCTGGATGCGGTCCTGGTCGTAGTTCGCCACCGCGCCGATGGCCACGGCGAACGAGAAAATCGCCAGATGGGTGAGATAGATGGAGTCGAGGACGATCGGGTCGGTCGTGAGCACATAGGCGACGAGTGCGAGCCCGATGCCCACGAGAAACTGCAGCACGAGCATGAGCCAGTCGAGCAGCAGCACCATGACGAAGGCCGCGATCAGCGCGCTTTCGACCCAGACCTCGTTGCCGTTGTTCTTGAGCAGCATGAACGTGAAAAAGAACGGCAGCGCATAGAGCGTGGCAATGTACCAATACCAGGGCAGCAGTTTCTTGAGCGCGGCGGGCCAGCGCTCGAAGGCGAGAATCGGCGCGAACAATGCGGCGCCGATCAGGCGCAGCGCGAGATTCTCATAAGGCTGCGGAAACAGGTCCTTCCAGACGTAGTAGTAAAGCGGAAAGCCGATGCTTGCGACCACGGCGAGTGGCCGCATGCGCCGCTTCACATACTGGAGGTTGCGCATGGCGGGCGCGAACGCGCGCACCATGCGCGGCTTGAGCGCCGCCCAGCTGCGGCGCGCGCGCATCGTGATTCTCGATACGTTCATCAGGGTGGAATCGCTCATGGTTCAATGCCGGATGCGCCGCCGGCCTTGACTGCGCACGTGTGTCTCCAGGCCCGTGCAAGGCGCCATGCGAAGCGGTCCCAAGGCAGGCGGGTGTAGCTGTGGCGGCAATGGAAGACAATAACATCATTGTGGCGCGCCGATGCGGCCAGAAAGGGCCTGAAGCGTCATATTCGGCGGCACTGCGGGGGGCAGTGTCGTGCACAGTGTCGTGATATGGCCGAATGATGCTGGACGCATGCAATGAACGTCGAAGGGCGCGCGCGGGCGATGCTCACGCGCGGTGCATTCCCCTCACGAATGCGGCCGATACTGTTCGCGCAGACGAAAGCGCTGGATCTTGCCCGTCGCGGTTTTCGGCAGATCGTCGACGAAAAGAATCTCGCGCGGATACTTGTGCGGCGCGAGCCGCGCCTTGACGAAGGCCTTGAGCGCATCGGCGAGCGCGGCATCTCCGTTGTCTGTGTGCTGTGCGTTCCGTGCGTGCGCTTCGTGCGCTCCCTGCTTCAGTACGACGAATGCACAGGTCTTCACGAGCCCCTCGTGATCCACGCCGATCACGGCCGCTTCGAGCACGGCCTCGTGTTGCACGAGCACCATCTCCACCTCGATGGGCGAGACATACTGGCCGCTCACCTTGAGCATGTCGTCGCTGCGGCCCGCATAGACGTAGCAGCCTGCGGGCAGGCGCCGGTACTTGTCGCCGCTCTTGACCCATTCGCCCAGAAACGTCGCGCGCGACTTCTCGCGATTGCTCCAGTACATCAACGCGGCGCTCGGGCCGCGAATATAGAGCTCGCCGATTTCGCCATCGGGTACGGGCCGGCCCGACTCGTCGCGCAGCTCGATCTCGTAGCCGGGCACGGGACGCCCCGTGGTGCCGTATTCGACTTCGCCCGGACGGTTCGAGAGAAAGATGTGCAGCATCTCCGTGGAGCCGATGCCGTCGAGGATGTCGCTGCCGAAATGGCGGCTGAAGCGCTCGCCGGTCTCGCGCGGCAGCGCCTCGCCCGCTGACGCGCAAATGCGCAGCGCCACCTCCGCGCGCGCAGGCAGGCGGGGCGAGGCCATCATGCTCGCGTACAGCGTGGGCACGCCGAAAAAAATCGTGGGGCGATGCCGGACGAGACGCGCGAAGACGGCCTCGGCGGTGGGGCGCTCGGCCATCAGCACCGTGGTCGCGCCCACCGAGAGCGGAAACGAGAGGGCGTTGCCGAGCCCGTACGCAAAGAACAGCTTGGCCGCGGAGAACACCACGTCGCTTTCGCGGATGCCGAGCACGGACCGGGCATAGGTCTGGACGGTCCAGTAGAGATTGGCGTGCGTATGCACAGTTCCCTTGGGCTTGCCCGTCGATCCCGACGAATAGAGCCAGAAGGCGATGTCGTCGCCGCTCGTTCGGGCCGCGTGCGCAGCGGGTGGGGCGCTCGCGATGAGTTCGTGGAGGACCTTTGCGTCGCGCGGGCAGTCGGGCGCGCCGGTGGCGAGTGGCTGCGAAACCACGAGTGTGCAGTCCTCGTCGGTGCCTTGCAAGCGGCGCTGCTCGAGCGCGGCGTGCACGGCAGGCAGCACCGCGCCCGATGCGATCACGAGTCGCGCGCGGCTGTGCGCGAGCATATAGACGTAGTCGGCGGTGGTGAGCAGCGTGTTGACGATCACGGGCACGACACCGGCGTGCAGCGCGCCGAGAAAGACCACGGGCAGCTCGACGGTATCGAGCATCACGAGCAGGATGCGTTCTTCGGCGCGCAAGC
Source organism: Paraburkholderia sp. J63 (assembly GCF_905220245.1). Classification (NCBI taxonomy): domain Bacteria; kingdom Pseudomonadati; phylum Pseudomonadota; class Betaproteobacteria; order Burkholderiales; family Burkholderiaceae; genus Paraburkholderia; species Paraburkholderia sp. J63. The sequence goes on from NZ_CAJMZF010000015.1 coordinate 73,133, forward strand.
CCAGCGCGCGCAGCGCCGCGCAGAACTGGCGCGCGCGCGTTTCGAGTTCGCCGTAGGCGAGCGTGGCGGTGTCGTCGATATAGGCGGGCTTGGCGGCGCGCGCCGCGTTCAGCGCGAACAAGTGCGTCGCGAAATTGAATTGCGCGGGCGGCTGCGCGATGGCCGGTGCGCTAACGGTCTGCGGGGTTGCCGGGGCCGGCGGCGCTGCTTGGGTGTCCACGATGCTGTCTCCGCTCTGTCCGACTCGATCGCGTTGTCCCACGTCACGGGCCATGAACGGCCTTGTGGCATCGTCGGCACCGTCGATCTTCGGTCGTCGTGAAGCTGCTGTTCCAGTCAATTCGGATTGCCTGGCAATGAGTCATTCTTCATACTGCGGGGCGCCGTCGTTCAGGCCGGCGCCGGTGTGAATTCGATCGCGCCTTGCGGCAGCAGATAGAGCACGAGCGCCTCGCCGTGCGCAACCGTTGGACGGTGCGCGCTGCCCGGACCGTAGACGCACCAACCCGCGGGCCGGCCGTCGAACGTTGCGCCGGGCGTAACCGGCATGACGAGATCGATTTCGCCGTGGGGATGCGTATGATGCGGGCCGGCAAGATCTTTCATCAGCACCACGTCGACTGAAAAGCCGTGCGTGGCCGGCAGCGGCTTGATGACGCGTCCGTAGCGCAGCCCGCCGGCCTCGCGCTGGCACATCGAGCCGTCCGCGACGCCCTCGCGGCAAGCCTTCTCGAGCGCCGCGAAGGTCGGGCTGCCATTCGGCCAGGTGGCGTTGAGCCAGGCGTCGAGTGCATCATCGAGCGATCGGCCGGCAATCTGTTTCGTGATGCCTGCAATCAGGCGCTCGAAGTCTTGCGGGGACATGCGGGGTCTCCTGTCGACCGGACCTGGCGTTTCCGTGCGCTAACGCTGGGCGCGGTCCCATGCTTCGCGTTATGCCGGCTGCGGCGTTTGCGTTGTCGCCGGCCTGTCTTTTGGCGGAAAATTAGCGGCTAGTAAAATGCATGTCAAGCACTATAGTACACAAAATAGGGTTGAGAGGTGTCTGAAGATGAAGCAAACTTACGTTGCCGAGCCACAGCCGGATGAATCCACGGACGCCCCCGATGCCACGGACGCAGGGCGCGGCGAGCGCAGCGAACGCGACCCGTTCCTGACCGCGATGGGCGAGCGCGTGCGCATGCTGCGCGCGCGCCGCGGCATGACGCGCAAGACGCTGGCGGCGGAAACCGGCCTCTCCGAGCGCCACCTCGCGAACCTGGAGTCGGGCGTGGGCAATGCCTCCGTGCTGGTGCTACGGCAGATCGCGGCCACGCTCAGTTGCCCGCTGGCGGAAGTGATCGGCGACGTCACCACTTCGTCGGCCGAATGGCTGCTGATTCGCGAACTGCTGAAGGGGCGCGACCCGGCCTCGCTGCAGCGCGCCCGCATCGCGCTCGCCGAAATGTTCTCGCAGGCGAGCGCCGACCCGCACCGCAACGAGCGCATCGCGCTCATCGGCCTGCGCGGCGCGGGCAAGTCCACGCTCGGGCGCATGCTCGCGCAGGAGCTCAAGGTGCCGTTCGTCGAGCTCACCCGCGTGATCGAGCAACTGGCCGGCTGCCCGCCCTCGGAGATTCACTCGCTCTATGGCGCGAGCGCGTACCGCCGCTACGAGCAGCGCGCGCTGGAGGCCGTGATCGCCGAGCATCCGCGCGCCGTGATCGCCTCGCCGGGCGGCCTCGTGTCCGAGCCGGCCACCTTCAATACGCTGCTCGCGCACTGCTTCACGGTCTGGCTCCAGGCGGCGCCCGAGGAGCACATGCGCCGCGTGGTCGCGCAGGGCGACTTGCGGCCCATGTCGGGCAACCGCGAGGCGATGGACGACCTCAAGCGCATCCTCGCGGGCCGCAGCGAGCTGTACAGCCGCGCGGACATGCGCTTCGACACCAGCGAGAAAACGCTTGCCGACGCCTATCTGCAATTGCGCGACCGCCTGGCGGCTCGGCTGGGCGCGGAGCCGGTGCGCATCGACTGAAGCGTCGCAGCCGCTTCGGCGGGACGATGCATTGGAGTTCATGGTTTACCCACTTGCATTTGCGTATATGCATTAAAGTGCTTTACATGGGGTGACTGTTGCACTATCGTTCATTGAAACGAAGTGCATATTCCGCTTTTCATGGGACCGGGGCCGGCGCTTCAGTGCTGGCTCCGGTCGACCCAGGAGACACCCCATGGCCGCCGCAGAATCCGCCGTCGCCCAGCCCGCCGTTCAGTCGACCATTCAACCGGCCGCCCAACCGGCCGCCCCACGGGTCGATTACCGCACCGATCCCTCGCAGTACCGGCACTGGAAACTCAGCTTCGACGGCGCTGTCGCGACGCTCGGCATCGACATCGCTGAAGACGGCGGTATTCGCGAAGGCTACAAGCTGAAGCTGAATTCATACGACCTCGGCGTCGATATCGAACTGCACGATGCACTCCAGCGCATCCGCTTCGAGCACCCCGAGGTGCGCACGGTGGTCATGACGAGCCTCAAGGACCGGGTGTTCTGCTCCGGCGCCAATATCTTCATGCTGGGTCTCTCCACGCATGCGTGGAAGGTCAACTTCTGCAAGTTCACCAACGAAACGCGCAACGGCATCGAGGATGCATCGCGGCACTCGGGCCTGAAATTCATTGCAGCCGTGAACGGCGCCTGCGCGGGCGGCGGCTATGAACTGGCGCTCGCCTGCGACGAGATCGTGCTGGTGGACGACCGCTCGTCCACGGTGGCGCTGCCCGAAGTGCCGCTGCTCGGCGTGCTGCCCGGCACGGGCGGCCTCACGCGTCTCACCGACAAGCGCAAGGTCCGCCACGACCGCGCCGATATTTTTTGCACCGTGGCGGAGGGCATCCGCGGCGAGCGCGCGAAGGCGTGGCGTCTCGTGGACGAGGTGGTCAAGCCCAACCGCTTCGGCCAGGCGGTGCAGGCGCGCGCGCTCGAACTCGCCGCGCAGAGCGACCGGCCCGAAGTCGCGCAGGGCGTCGCGCTCACGCGCATCGAGCGCGTCGAGCACGAGAACGGGTTGAGCTATGCGAGCGTCGAGGTGTCGATCGACCGCGCAAAGCGCACCGCCACCTTCACGGCGAAAGCGCCCGATACCGCGCAAGCGCCGCTGCCCGAGGGTATCGACGCGATCGTCGCGGCTGGCGCCGCCTGGTGGCCATTGCAGTTCGCGCGCGAGCTCGACGACGCGATCCTCACGATGCGCACCAACGAGCTCGACATCGGCACGTGGATCTTCAAGGCCGCAGGCGATGCACGCGGCGTGCTGGCCGCCGACGCCGCGCTGATCGAACACCGCGATCACTGGTTCGTGCGCGAGACCATCGGCATGCTGCGCCGGACGCTCGCGCGCATCGACGTCTCGTCGCGCTCGCTCTTCGCGCTGATCGAGCCGGGCTCGTGCTTCGCGGGCACCTTCGCGGAGCTCGCATTTGCCGCCGACCGTAGCTATATGGCGGCGCTGCCTTCAAACGAGGACGAAGAGCCAGTTATTACGCTATCCGAAGCAAATTTCGGGCTGTATCCGATGGTCACGCATCAGTCGCGTCTCGCGCGGCGCTTCTATGACGAGGCCGAACCGCTCGATGCCGCGCGTGCGCAGGTCGGCCAGCCGGTGAGGCCGCTCGAAGCGGAGCGCCTCGGCCTCGTGACCGCCGCGCCCGACGACATCGACTGGGCCGACGAAATCCGCATCGCGCTGGAAGAGCGCGCGGCCATGTCGCCCGATGCGCTCACGGGACTCGAAGCGAACCTGCGCTTCAACGGGCCCGAGACCATGGAGACGCGCATTTTCGGCCGGCTCTCAGCGTGGCAGAACTGGATCTTCAATCGCCCCAACGCGACAGGCGAGAAGGGCGCCCTCAAGGTGTACGGCAAGGGCAGCAAGGCGCAGTTCGACCTCGCCCGCGTCTGATCCATCCTCTTCAAGCCGATCCGCCCTGGCCGCAAGGAACCGACATGTCCACCATCAATTACAGCGAAAAGATCCCCAACAACGTCAACCTCGCCGACGACCGCGCGCTGCAACGGGCGCTCGAACAGTGGCAGCCGAATTTTCTTTCGTGGTGGGGCGACATGGGGCCCGAGGGCTCGCACGGCTTCGACGTGTATCTGCGCACGGCGGTGAGCGTGGACGCCGGAGGCTGGGCGCATTTCGATCACGTGAAGATGCCCGACTACCGCTGGGGCATCTTTCTCGCGCCCGGCGAGGCGGACCGCAAGATCCATTTCGGCGCGCACAAGGGCGAGGCCGCGTGGCAGGACGTGCCGGGCGAGCATCGCGCGAACCTGCGCCGCATCATCGTCACGCAGGGCGACACCGAGCCCGCCTCGGTCGAGCAGCAGCGCCATCTGGGCCTGACCGCGCCGTCGCTCTACGACCTGCGCAATCTGTTCCAGGTGAACGTGGAGGAGGGGCGGCACCTGTGGGCGATGGTCTATCTGCTGCATCGGCACTTCGGCCGTGACGGTCGTGAGGAAGCCGAAGCATTGCTCGAGCGGCGCTCGGGTGACGACGACAACCCGCGCATCCTCGGTGCCTTCAACGAGAAAACGCCCGACTGGCTGGCGTTCTTCATGTTCACCTACTTCACCGACCGCGACGGCAAGTTCCAGCTTTCCGCGCTCGCGGAATCGGGCTTCGACCCGCTCGCGCGCACCACGAAGTTCATGCTGACCGAAGAGGCGCATCACATGTTCGTGGGCGAGTCGGGCGTCTCGCGCGTCGTGCAACGCACCGCGCAGGTCATGAACGAACTCCAGACCGACGACGTGAGCCGCCTGCGCGCCGCGGGCGTGATCGACCTCGAAACGATCCAGCGCTACCTGAATTTCCATTACTCGGTGACGATCGACCTGTTCGGCGCAGACCATTCGTCGAACGCGGCTACGTTCTATAGCTCGGGCCTGAAGGGCCGCTACGAGGAAACGAAGCGCGACGACGACCATCAGCTCGAAGGCCAGATGTATCGCCTGCTCGACGTGCAAGAGGGCAAGCTCGTCGAGCGCGAGGTGCCGATGCTCAACGCCATGAACGAAGTGCTGCGCGACGACTATATCAAGGACTCCGTAGCGGGCGTGAACCGCTGGAACAAGGTGCTCGAGAAAGCCGGCATCGACTTTCGCCTGAGCGTGCCGCACAAGGCGTTCAATCGCCAGATCGGCACCTTCGCGGGCGTGCGCGTCGCGCCCGATGGCCGCGTGATCGACGAAGCGCAATGGGCCGCGAACGAGGCGAAGTGGCTGCCCACGGCCGAAGATCGCGCTTACGTGGCCTCGCTCATGGGCCGCGTGGCGGAGCCGGGCAAGTTCGCGAACTGGATCGCGCCGCCGGCCATGGGCGTCAACCGTCAGCCCGTCGATTTCGAGTACGTGCGCTTCAATTGAACGGCAGGCGGGAGAGACCATCATGAGCGGCCCGGTTCCCGTGGAAATTCTCAGGCAGCACCTGATCGATCCTGAGATCTGCATTCGCTGCAATACCTGCGAAGAGACCTGTCCGATCGACGCGATCACGCACGACGGCGTCAACTACGTCGTGAAGGCCGATGTCTGCAACGCTTGCATGGCCTGCGTGCCGCCGTGCCCGACCGGCGCGATCGACAACTGGCGCAACGTGCTCAAGGCCCAGGCCTATAGCATCGAAGACCAGTTCGGTTGGGACGAACTGCCCACGCAGAATCCCACGGTGGGCGCGGCCGATGCCGCAGCCGCGCCAGACCTGCCGCAAGCCGCCACAGCGGCGAGCGACGGCGACGAGGCGCCGGGCTCCGGCTCGGACATGGTGCGGGGCTCGACGGTGCCGCCATGGTCGGCGGCGCGGCCCTATGTGCATCTGTACACGCACAAGGCGCCGACCACGGCCACCGTGGTCGGCAATTACCGGCTCACGGACGACGCCGCATCGAGCGACATCCACCACCTCGTGCTCGACTTCGGCGCCATGCCGCTTCCGGTGCTCGAAGGGCAGTCGATCGGCATTCTGCCGCCTGGCACGAATGCCGGTGGCCGCGCGCATCACGCGCGTCAGTATTCAGTCGCGAGCCCGCGCGATGGCGAGCGGCCCGGCTACAACAACGTCTCGCTGACCGTGAAGCGCGTGACGCGCGACCACAGCGGCAACGCCACCGATGGCGTCTGCTCGAACTATCTGTGCGACCTGAAGAAGGGCGACGTGGTGACCGTGATCGGTCCGTTCGGCAATACCTTCCTGATGCCGAACCATCCGAACTCGCATCTGCTGATGATCTGCACGGGCACGGGCTCCGCGCCCATGCGTGCGATGACCGAGTACCGCCGCCGGCGCAGGCTCAAGGGCGCCACCGGCAAGCTCATGCTGTTCTTCGGCGCGCGCACGCAGCAGGAGCTGCCTTATTTCGGACCGCTGATGAATTTGCCGAAGGATTTCATCGACACGAATCTCGCGTTCTCGCGCACGCCGGGTCAGCCCAAGCGCTACGTGCAGGACGCGATGCGCGAGCGCGCCGTGGACGTGGCGCATCTGCTCAAGGACGGCGGCACACACATCTACGTGTGCGGACTCAAGGGCATGGAAGACGGCGTGCTGCAGGCGCTCGGCGAGATTGCCCAGGCGCATGGCATGGCGTGGGATGCGCTATGGGAGCGGCTCAAGCGCGAAGGGCGGCTGCACCTCGAAACGTATTGAGGCACGCTTTCTACCGACGTCCTGGCCGGTCAGCCGCCCAGCGCGATGATCGCCAGTGTCAGCACGGCGCCCAGCACGGTCATGGCGAAGCCCGCTTTCATGGCGCCCGCACCGGAGTAGTGTCCCAGCGCAAAACCCGCGCCGAACAGCATCGCGAGCGTGAGCGAGCGTGAGATGACGAGTGCCGTTGTCGGGTCCTTGACGATGAGAAACGGCAGCGCAACCGGAAACGTTGAGGTCACAACGATCACGAAGATGCCGAGCGCGCCGAGAAGGTCGGCGCCGGTGAGATGCGCGCGCGGCGGCAACGTGGACGCGGCAGCCAGGCGCGCGCGAATCAGTTCGAGTTCGGCATCCTCCAGCAGCGGCTCCAGCGGCTTGGGCAAGGCGTCGCGCAATGCGTGCAGCGCCAGCGCAGGGTCGCGCTCGCGCTTCACGGTCCGTGCGAGGGTCAGGCGCTGCCCGCGATCCGCGAGCGTGCGCACGAGGAACATGACGGCGTCGGCGAGGCCCCACGCGATATTGCACCCGAGCGCGGAAAAGAACATTTTGTGCGCGGCGCTTTCGCCGCCCGTGACAACCTTGACGGCGCCGACGAATGTCAGCGCCATGAACAGGCCAAAGCAGAGTTCGGAGACGCGATCGACGGTATTGAGCAGCGGCTCGCGCTTTCTGGAGGCAGGTTGGCGAGGCGAGGTGGTGGTGATCATATGACCCGGGTCCAGGACTGACGAAACAAGGGCGTGCGGCTGCACGTTCGCACGGAGCGCTCGCGTCAGGGTACACGACAGGAACGCGGTTTCCCCGGGCCGCCGAGGTTTTAGCATGATCGTTCGCAAAACGTTACTATGTCGGGATGCCGGCGCGCCGCCGGGTGCATTGGAATGCATCGAGGCGCGCCGCACCACCCACTCGACGGAGACACGTTTCAAATGAACCTCGTAGCCGAATTACCGGCCGGCCTGACCGGTCTCGAACAACTGCAGCGCATGCTCGCGAGCGGCCGCAGCGCGCCCATCGGCGAAACGCTGGGCTTCAGGCTCGTGGAAGTGGAGGAGGGCCGCGTGGTCTTCGAAGGCTTGCCGGGGCTGCACGCGTACAACCCCATCGGCACCGTGCACGGCGGCTATGCGGCCACGCTGCTCGATTCCGCCTGCGGATGCGCGGCGCACTCGCGTCTCGCGGCGAATCAGGCCTATACGACGCTCGAACTCAAAGTGGCCTATCACCGGGCCATGACCGCGAGCACCGGCCCCGTGCGCGCCGAGGGCCGCGTGCTGAGCATCGGCCGCCGCGCGGCTTTCACCGAGGCGACGATCACGGATGCAGCGGGCAAGCTTTACGCGTCGGCGACTTCGACGCTGCTCGTGTTCGAACGCGAAGCGTCCGGCGCTTGATGCACCGCGCCGCGCCTCGTTCAAGCAGCGGGGTGCAGGTGCTATCTTCGTGAAGGCGCACTAAATTGCAGCGGGGTGCACCAGAGCGCACTGCAGTCGACGAATCAGATCGCCCCGTGCGCCTTGTCGTCGATGAGCTTCACGAGCGCGTGCAGCAGGCGGTTGGCCGGCGTGGCCACGCCCAGCGCCGCGCCGCGCTGCACGACGAAGCCGTTCAAATGATCGATCTCGCTGCGCTTGCCGCGCGCGAGATCCTGCGCCGTGGACGAGTACTGCCCCGGCATGGTCTCGGCGATGAGGCGCACGCCATCGTCCGTGCCGGGCGGCAGCGTCACGCCGTCGGCATGGGCCACGGCCATGCATTCGGCGACCACGTCATGCATCGCGTCGAGCACGCCGGCGCCGGCCACGAGGCGCCCGTAAGGCAGCTGCGAGATCGCCGATAGCGCGTTGTACGCGCAATTCACGATGAGCTTGGCCCAGAGCGCGCCACGCACGTTTGCGGAGATCTCGGTGGGCACGCCCGCTTCGACCAGCGCCTGCGCGGCGGCCAGACTCCCGCGCGCGGGCTCGATCACGAGTTCGCCGCGCCCGTGATGGCGCACGTGGCCCGGCCCGGCCATCTCCGTCGCCACATACACGACCGCCGCCGCGACGTCCTGCGCGATGACCTTGCGCAAGCGCTCCGCGTTGTCCACGCCGTTTTGCAGCGTGAGCACGAGCGTGTCGGCGTGCAGGTGCGGCGCGATCGATGCGCCGGCGCTTTCGGTGTCGGTCGACTTCACGCAGAACAGCACGAGATCGGCATCGGCGACGGTGGCCGCTTCGGTGCTCGCACGCAGATGCGGCCGGCCGATGCGCTCGTCGAAGCTCCGCGCCTCGAGGCGCAGACCCTCGCGCTCGATGGCCTCGACATGCTGGGCGCGCCCGATCAGGACGACGTCATGCCCCGCGCGCGCCAGCATGGCGCCAAAGAAACAGCCCACCGCGCCCGCGCCCATGATGGCGATTTTCATCTGCGTTGCTCCTTCGCTTGTCTGTTCAGTTGCCGATTGGTTGTGTGCTCAACGAATTAGCTCGAATCGATTTGCGTGAATGGTTTCAGCGCAGCTCGAAGCCGAGCGCCTGGAGCGCATCGCGCAGGCGGTCGCGGCCGTGCAGCGATTCGCGGCTGCGCCAGCGCGCGAGCGAGCGCGAGGTCCAGCCCGCCGCGCTCAGGCCTTGTGCGCTCTGGAACGTGCCCATCACCTCGTCGTATTGCGCGATGCCGTGTGGCTGCGAAGACGCATCGTACTGCTCGCGATGCAGGACGACGGGCTGAGGCAAGCGCGGCTTCACTTGCGTGGGCCGCGACTCGTCGGCATAACCGACGCACAGGCCGAACACGGGCAGCACGCGCGGCGGCAGGCCCAGCTCGGCGGCCACCTGTTCGGGCTGATTGCGGATCGCGCCGATATAGACCGCGCTCATGCCGAGCGATTCGAGCGCCACCACGGCGTTCTGCGCGGCCAGCGCCGCATCGATCACGCCGACGAACAGCGTCTCCAGATAGTGCAGGCCTTCCGCGCTCGCGCCGGTGCGCTCCGCGGCGGCTTCGAGCCGGTTGAGGTCGGCGAGCCACACGAGAAAGAGCGGCGCGCCGCGAATCTGCGACTGGTCGGCGGCGAGCTTCGAAAGCCGCGCCTTGCGCTCGGGGTCCTCGATGGCGACCACGCTCCACGTCTGCAGATTCGACGAAGTCGACGCCGATTGCGCCGCGGCGATCAGCGTTTCGAGCGTGCCCGCGGGCAGGGGCTTGTCGGTGTAATTGCGCACCGAGCGATGCGTGAGCAGCGAGTCGAGCGTCGCGTTCCAGGCGGGCAACGGCACGGTCCAGGGCGTGCCGTAGCGCGCTTCGAGGGCGGGGCTGGCGGTTGCCGATGCGTGATCCGGGTGATTGGTGCGATCCGTGCGATCCGTTTGAGCGGTGCCTGCGGTGGTTTCCGTGTTGTGGGTGGCCGCGTCGGGCGTCTCGGGCGTGGTAAGGGTGGACATTGCGAGGTTCTTCTCCGGCAAATACAGTCGAGTGCGAGCGCCGTATGGTACATGGCTCGCGCGCCTCGTGCCGGGCGGCTCGGTGGCGATCGTGAACTCAGGCGCGCTTCGAATGCCTGCGGACCCAGGGCGGTCCTGCACGCTTGGCGCGTTATCGCTATCATCGACGGGTCGTGTCGCGCCGCCGCGAGCAGACTGCCGGCGGCCGCGGCTTCCTCCCGCCCTTCCGGCGCGTCCCGCGCGTGGCCGCACAGCACGCGACGCGCGGATCTCCGCGCCGCAAACCGTTGCTTCAGCGAGGTCCCGTCATGTCCGTTGCTTCCCCGAACGCGTCTCCTGTCTGGTTCATCACGGGCTGTTCCAGCGGCTTTGGCCGCGAACTGGCGCTTGCCGTGCTCGCGCGCGGCTGGCGCTGCGTTGCGACGGCGCGCAACAAGGCGTCGCTCGACGATCTCGCGCCCGACGCCGGCGAGCATTTGCTGCGCGTCTCGCTCGACGTGACTGACCCGGCACAGATCGATGCCGCCGTGGCGCTCGCCCAGGCGAGATTCGGCGGTATCGACGTGCTCGTCAACAACGCGGGCTATGGCTATCAGAGTTCGATCGAGGAAGGCGACGAGCGCGAGATCCGCGCGCAGTTCGATGCGAACACGTTTGGCCTCTTTGCGATGACGCGTGCCGTGCTGCCGGGCATGCGCGCGAAAAAACGCGGACACGTGGTCAACATTACGTCGGTGGCGGGGCTGGCCGGCTTTCCGGGGTCGGGGTATTACGCTGCCTCGAAGCATGCGGTCGAGGGGTTCTCCGATGCGCTGCTCGCGGAGGCGGGGCCACTCGGCATCAAGGTGACCTGCGTGGAGCCCGGACCGTTCCGCACGGATTGGGCCGGCCGCTCGCTCGTGCAGACGCCGAACCGCATCGAAGACTATGCCGGAACGGCGGGCGCGCGCATGAAGCGCACCGCGCAAGGCAGCGGCCATCAGCCGGGGGACCCGGCGCGGGCAGCGCAGGCGATGATCCGCGTGACGGAGGTGGCGGAGCCGCCGCGCCATCTGGTGCTGGGCGCGTTTGGGGTGGATGCGGTCTCGCAGCGTCTGCGCGCGGCGCTCGCCGATATCGAAGCGTGGCGCGAAACGAGCCTTGGGACCGATTATCCGGCTGGGACGTGATGGGAAGAGGGCGCATCATTTACGTGGTGGCGATCGAGGCGATCCTCCGCATCGAATGACGCGTGCGCGTCTTCGGTCATGCTGCTACTTCGTCGGGAGAGTGCGTTTTTTCAGCTAGTCCACGAGTGCTTGGGCGCTTTCTGTGGCACCCGCCCGCCGAGCTTTATCTTGAGCGAATGCGGCAGGGCCTCTTTGCTGGTTTTGAAATGCTTGAGGTCGTCGCCGGTCAGTTCCCGGACTTTGCCGTCCTTGTCAGTCAATGGTTTGCGCGTTGACATAATGCCTGGCCTCCCGATTAATTGCGCTTCAAGTCGACTGTGGCGAGGGACGATTCGAATTGGCTTGCGATTTCATGGCAGGGGTTTGAAAACGGTCTGAACACCGAGCGCCCGCAGAACTTTCTGGATCGTTTCGAAGCGAGGATGCGCGCCAGGTGCGAGCGCCTTGTACAGGCTCTCGCGACCGAGGCCCGCGTCCTCGGCGACTTTTGCCATCCCGCGCGCGCGGGCAACTGCTGCAATGGCGGCAAGCAGTACGTCGGGATTGGGGTCTTCTGCAGAAGCAGCGAGAAATTCTGCAATCGCTTCCTCACTGTCCAGATAGTCCGCTGCGTCGAACTGGTCGTATATCGTGGTTGTCATCGTTTACTCCGTCAATTCGCGTGCCATCTGGATCGCGCGCTTGATGTCCTGCTGTTGTGAGGCGTAATCACATTGTATCTAATCGGATACATGAAGGCAAGGACGATGGCTCCGCTCTGGGGGGAGCCAGCGCGCTGCGCCGCCGCGCACCCCTCACGCAGTAGCAATCATCAACGTACCCGTGGCCACCAGCGCGCCGCGCCAGAGCCAGTCGAAATTGACCCAGCCACGCCGCAGCACACCCAGTCCCACATATTCATAGGCCACGAGCGCGATAGCGGCGGTCGTCGCGAGCGTGACGAGCGTATGCAGCGCGGTGAACGCCACGGACACCTCAAGCGGACCCACCACCCCCGCACCGCTTGCCGCCGCTCCACCGCACATCGGCAGCAGCGCGGGCATGAGCATGAGTCCCGCGCCATGCAGCGTGGCCATCAGCGCCGACCAAGCCGCAAGGCCGAGAAAACCCGCCGTCATGCCCACGCGCACGCGATGCCGGTGCCCCCGGACATGCTGCCACGCGGCCCAGCCGATCAGCAGTGCGCCGAGCACCCAGTGCAGCCCGCTGGTGTGCATAAGCACAGGCAGCCACGCGCCCAGCACGGCGATCGAGCTCGTGAACAGCAGGATGGATGCGGCATGGCCGAGCGCGATGGGCGGCAGCGCCAGCAGCAGGGCCGTACGGCTGCGGCGCTGCAGCCCGAGCGCGGTGGCGAAGAGCCAGCCCATCGCGGGATTCGCGCCGTGAAAGACGCCGCTCGCCACCACGGCGCTCCAGGCGGCCCAGTGCGCGCCGAATGTACTGAATGTACTAAACAGACCGCCCATGCCGCTTTGCCCCCGTCTCGCCATGCGTGCCGCGCTGCGCGCACGCTCAGGGATAGCAGTACGAATCGGACGAGCAGTCGCCGCCTTCGAGCCGGACCTGATGCGGGCGATGCGTTTTCGGCCATTCCACGAAGAAGCGCTCGTCGAAAGCGAGCCCGCCTTCGGGCGCGGCGTCGAGCTTCACCATCCAGCCGTCGATGCCCTCGGGGTAGAACTGCGCGTCAATGGCGCCGTACAGCGAATTGGTGAAGTACACGCGTCGTCCGTCGCGGCTCACTTCCACCATCTGCGGGCCGCCGTTCAGCGCGCGGCCTTGCGCGCGCGGATGCGTGGCGCGCGAGACGATCCCGCCAATCCGCACGCAGCCTGTCAACTTCGGATGTTCGGGGTCCGAAACATCGTATTGGCGTAGATCGCCTGTGCCCCAGCAGGCGACGTAAAGGAAGCGGTCGTCGAGCGAGAGCGCGATGTCGGTGACGAGCGGCGGCACGGCGGCGAAGCCCTTGAGCAAGGGTGGGAGCGTCTCGGGATCGGCGGGCTCGGCGGGAATCTCGATGATCTTGCGCGCCGCCCACTGGTCGCCGTCCAGGTACCATTGCCAGATCGAGGCCGAGAGATCCTTGAGGCTGATGACCGAATTCACGAAGCCGTAGGGCTTCGTGGGGTCGTGCGCGGGCCGCAGCTCGAACACGAGCTGGTTTTCCGCGCCGAAGTCGAGCACCTGTTTGTGCCGGCGCGTATGCAGGTCCCAGAAGTGCAGCCGATGGCCGTACTGTCCGGCAAGCAGCACTTCGGGCACGAGGCCGTTCTCGAAGGTCGCGGGCAGGCCCCATTCGCTCGTCACGAGCGTGTCGTAGCCGAGATGCCACCAGCCGTCGTAGGCAAGCTGCTGCGGGCCGCGTTCGATTTCCCATTGGCCGAGGATGTCGAAGCTCTCATGGTCCATCAGGAAGATGCCGCCGGGCGCTTCGCCCTCGGCATTGGCGAGCGCGGTCACATAGATGCCGTCCGGCCCGCAGTGCACCGTATGGGGGCGCGTATAGCCGGCGCGCTGCGCGACGCTTTCGGGCTCGTGTACGCGCACGATTTTCGGGCGGCGCCCATCGGGCTTCGTATCGACGATGTGAATGCGCGACGAGCGTAATCCGGGCACGATCAGGTAGCGGCGCTCGGTATGCGCGTGCGGCGCGTTGGGGCACAGGCACGAACTGCACGCGTTCCAGCCGAAGTGATGGAGCTCGTCGCCGGTGTTCGGCATCGCGAGGCGATGGACGATCTGGCCGTATTCGGGCGAGGCGGGATCAAGGTCGATCACGTCGAGCGAGTCGGGCACGCTGCCGGTGGGGTCGAAACTCGCGACCCACGCGAGCGTTTCCGGCGTTGCCGTGGCCGCCAGGCGCGCAGAGGGATAAAAGCTGGGATCCGGCTTCCAGGTCGCCATCGCTACCTCCTTCGTGAGGTTTCCGAAGCGCTATCTTGCACCAGTGCGCGCGCGTTTGCAGGCTGTGTGTTGCGTCGCGCGCGTTTCGCGGCGCTTTATTCCTTGGGGAAAGAAGCATATGAGCCACGGTGATGAAGCGCGCGATTATACGTTCCGCGAAAACAGTGAATTCGCCGCACTGCCATTTATCCCGCGCCCGAGGCTTTCTAGACTGTATCCAACGGTTTGCGGCTTGTGCCCGACCGATATATCAAGTTACCGGAGGTACTGTCATGAAGTCGCTTCTCAAGGTTGTCGCGCTTGCCGCCGTGCTCGCGGTCCCCGCTGTTTCTTTCGCCCAGTCGCAATCGGATAATGGCCCTGTCACGCGCGAACAGGTGCGTGGCGAACTCAAGGCGCTCGAATCGGTGGGCTGGCGGCCGAACGTGGTTTCTCCGTTCTATCCCTCGGATTACCAGGCTGCCCGTGCACGTCTCGATGCGCGCGATAGCAGCGGCTATGGGTCGTCGATGGACGGCACGTCGCAAAGCGGTGCGGCGAGTAGCTACTCGGCGCCCGTGCGCATGGTGCATTGAGATTGGGTAAGTACCGCTTCGTGGGCCTGTAAGGTTTTGAAGCGGTAGCGTGACGCGCAGTGGTATCGCGCTTGAATGCGCTGCGCCGCATGAACGGAAACGTTTATGCGGCGTTTTCGTGTGGAAGGTCCTGGGGTGGGTGTATTGGAGTCCTGACCTAGGTTCGAACTACTGCGCTAGTCAGTCGAGCAGCACCGGCAAGCCGCCGAACTCGAATAATATTTCGAACTCCTTGACAATATCGGCAAGCATGGCCGGGTGAGCGAGGGGCGATTGATCGCAAATCCAACCGATACTATTTGATATCAAATGATATAGAATGATATCGTTGCAATCAATTATTGAGGGTGAGATCAATGCCATCCGTCACTGTTCGTAATCTGCCTGAAGAAACCCATCGCGCCCTGCGTGTCCGTGCCGCTACGCACGGGCGAAGCACCGAGGCGGAAATCCGGGCCATCCTCGAAAGCG
This sequence comes from Paraburkholderia sp. J63, assembly GCF_905220245.1. Taxonomy (NCBI): domain Bacteria; kingdom Pseudomonadati; phylum Pseudomonadota; class Betaproteobacteria; order Burkholderiales; family Burkholderiaceae; genus Paraburkholderia; species Paraburkholderia sp. J63. Next base: position 88,384 of record NZ_CAJMZF010000015.1, read on the forward strand.
CGGTCCGGCCCGAATCGCGTGTCAAGCTTGGGTCATTGCTGGCCGAGATTGGCCGGGAGGCGGGTGGCGTCGAACTCGAGATCGGGCGGGACAAGACGCCCAGCGATCCGGTGAGTTTTGAATGATCCTGCTCGACACTAACGTCGTCTCGGAGCCGCTGAAGGCGCCGGGCGACCTGAACGTGCTTGCGTGGATCGATGACCAGCTCCTCGAAACACTGTATCTGTCGACCATTAGCCTCGCTGAATTGCGTTTTGGTATCGCGGCGCTGCCCGAGGGCAAGCGTCGCGATACCCTGCAAACGAGTCTGGAGAGCCGTGTGCTGCCGCTCTTCGCGGACCGCATTTTGCCGTTCGATGAGCGGGCGTCGAAGGCGTACGCGGTTTTGCGCGCCCGCGCCCGTGCGAGCGGAAAAGCGATCGCGCCCGCGGACGGCTATATCGCCGCGATTGCCGCTGCGCACGGTTTTGCGGTTGCCACCTGGGACACATCGCCATTCGAGGCGGCTGATCTCACGGTGATCAATCCTTGGACATGGCGCCCGCAGACATAGCCTGGAATAGCGGGGCAGCGCGCCACGGTCCGATGTCGGTTCGCTGAGCGCCTACCCTCAATCGCTTATTGCGCAGCCTTCGGCCGATCAGCCCCGGAAGACTGCGCGGCGGGTTCCGCCTGTCCCGACGGCGCCAGCGCCGGCTTCTCCTGATCCGGCTCCCACCCCCCGCCCAGCGCGAGAAATAGCTTCACCTGATCGAGCGCCACCTGGCCTTCGGCCGACGCCACCTGGGCGTGCACGCCGGTGAGCGTGCGCGTCGCGTCGAGATCGGAGAGGAACGACTCGCGGCCCGCCGCAAAGAGGCGGTGCGTTTCGTCGGCGGACTGCTGCGCCGATGCATAGGCCGTGCGCAGCGCGTCGGCGCGCTGGTCGTCGGCGGCGTAGGTGGCGAGGCTCGTCTGCGTTTCGCGCAGCGCGTTGAGCACCACGCCGTCGAAGTGCGCGAGCGCCCCGGCCGTGGCGGCCTGTGCGCCTTCCACACGCGCGCGCTGGCCGTTCACGGGGAAGTTCCAGCTGATCAGGGGTCCGAACGACCAGCTATTGGTCTTCGACGAAAACAGATCGTCGGTGAGGCCGATCGTGCCCACGCCCGCGCCGATGCTGATCGACGGATACATTTCCGCCATCGCGACACCGATGCGCGCCGTGGACGAGGCGAGCTGGCGCTCGGCCTCGCGCACATCGGGGCGGCGGCGCAAGAGCGCCGCGCCGTCGCCAACCGGGATCGGCTGGGTCAGCTTCGGCAGGCGGTTGCAGGCAAGCGCGGCCGGCGGCAGGTCGGATGGCGCGCGCGCGAGCAGCATGGCGAGCTGGTATTGCGCGACGCGGCGGCGTCCCTCGAAGCGCGGAATGTCGGCGGCGAGTGTTTCCACTTGCGTCTGGCCGCGCGTCACGTCGGGCTGGTTGCCGCGGCCCGCGTCGCGCAGACGCTTCGAAAGCGCCACGCGCTGCTGCTGCAGCTTGAGCGATTCCTGCGCGATGGCGAGCTCCTCACCGGCCGAGCACGATTCGACATAGGCCTGCACGACACTGGCGACCACGGTGATGCGCGCGAGATCGGCGGCGGCGAGCACGGCCTCGTCGTCGGCTTGCGCCGCCTCCACGCCGCGGCGCAGCTTGCCGAACAGGTCGAACTCATAGGACACGTTGATGCCGAGGTCGCCGAGGTTGCCCACCGGCACCTTGCTGAACATCAGATATTGCTCGGCCGATACCTGGGCGCGCTGGAATCCGGCGCTCGCATTACCCGAGAAGCCGCCTTGCTGGCTGGCGACTTCCACCAGGGCGCGCGAGCGCGCGAGATTCGCGGCGGCCACTCGCAGGCTGGTGTTCGACTGGAGCGCCTGCTGGACGAGCTGGTCGAGCGTCGGGTCGTCGTAGAGACGCCACCAGTCGCTGGGTACTTCGTTCTGCGAAACGGGCGCGTGATCGGCGCCCGCGATGGCACCTTGCGCGAGCGGAGCGTTCACGAGCGCGTCCTGCGGCACCTTGTAGTTGGGGCCGAGGTTCATGCACGCGCCCAGCGCGATCGTGAGCGGCGCGAGCGCGAAGGAGCGCCAGAGACTGCGGCGCGTCATTGCGAGGCTCCGCTCGCCATCACGGGTGCGACGGCCGTGTTCGAAGCAGCAACCGCTCCGCTCGTGCTGTCCGTGCTGGCAGCATCGCTGGCGCTGCTCGCGCCGGCCGTCGCACCGCTCCGGGTCTTCTGCTTGTCGCTCTCTTCGGTGCGCACGGCGACGGTGGCCGTGCGGCCCGCGATCATGCGGAAGTCGTCAGGCACTTCGTCGAGCGCGACGCGCACCGGAATGCGCTGCGCGAGGCGGACCCAGCTGAACGCGGGGTTCACGTTCGGCAGCAGGTTGGGGCTTTGCTGGCGGTCGCGGTCCTCGATGGCGGCGACGATGCTCTGCACGTGGCCGCGCAGCGGACGCGGCTCGCCCATCACGGTGATCTCCACAGGCTGGCCGATACGGATGCCGTGCAGGCGCGTTTCCTCGAAGTAGCCATCCACGCGGAACGAATGCATGTCCACCACGGAGAGCTCGGCGCGGCCCGCCGTGACGTACTCGCCCACGCGCGGCGCGCGGTCGTTCAGATAGCCGTCCACGGGGCTCACGATGGTCGTGCGCTGGAGGTTCAGTTTGGCGGTGTCCACCTGGACTTGGGCGTCGGCCACGGCGGCCTCGCCCTGGTCCACTTTGGTGCGGCTCTCTTCGAGCGATTCGCTCGCGACGAGATTGCCGAGCGTGAGGTTGCGCGCGTACTCGCGCTTTGCCTGCGCGAGCGAGGCCTCGCGATTTTGCAGCGCGGCCTGCGCGAGGCGCAGCGCGAGCGAGTAGCGCGCCTGGTCGATCACGAACAGCACCTGGCCTTTCTTGACCGGCTGGTTGTCGACCACATCGACCTGGGTGATGAGGCCGCCCACGTCGGGCGCGACCTGGATCACGTCGGCGCGCACGCGGCCGTCGCGTGTCCACGGCGAGAACATGTAGTAGTTGACGATGCGCCACAGCACGAGCGCGGCCACGACGACGACGATGAGCGTCAGCAGGATCTGTCCTGCGGAGAACCAGGTTTTTTTCACGTTAGTTCACGAAGCGATGCGAGACGATGATGACGGCGGCCAGCACGAAAACATAAATGCCGAGATCGAAAATGGAACGATGCCATACGAGCCGATAAAAGCCGACGCGCGTGAGCACATTGCCGATCACGACATTGATGAGGTACGCGATCAGCATCAGCACGAGCACGGCGGGCACGAACACGCCGAAGATGTCGATTTCGCCGATCATGGTGCGGAAGTCGAAAGTAGATAAAAAGGTTGCGCGCTCATCGATTTATCCCCGAAGCGCTTTCGCCGGGACGCTGGGCGACCAGCGTGGGATAGAGCGAGAGGCGCAGGCCCACGAGCGCATGCAGCGTGTCGCGCAGCCAGCGCTGCGAGAAGCGCGCTTGCGGCGGAGTCGGCGATGGCGTTTGCGCGCTTTCGCCGGTCATGCCCGCAGCGCCCGCCGTGCCGGAATCCGCCGCATCGGCGGCTTCCTGCGCGAGGCCGCGCGTGGTCACGCGATGCAGCGCGTCGTCGATGGTGGCGAGCAGTGCGGGCGGGGCGTTCTGGCGTTCGCTCGCCTGCGCGCAGCGCGCGTAATGATCGCTTACGCCCGCGAGCACGCGGTCGATGGCGGCGGGCACGTCGCCGTCGAGCTTGCGGCGCGAACGGCGCAGGTCCAGCGCGTTGAGCGCGATGCGCAGGTCGCGAAAACTCTCGATCGAAGGATGGCGATGCTCGTCCGATGCCGCGAGACGCGGGATCAGCTGCATGAGCCGGTCGACCATGCGCGAGGCCAGATTGCGCTGATCGTCGATCGGCCCGGCGCCGGCGGAGAGCGCCACGTCCGACCAGCTCGAGCGCAACAGGCGCCTCGCCGCAAACTCCGCGCCGAACGGGCGCGTCACGCGCGTCCACACATAGGCGAACAGCAGGCCCGCGACGCCCGCGATATTACTGTTCAGGAATACGAAGAAGTCGGCCTCGTAGGCGCTCTGGATGCTGATGAAGGTGGCCGTGTTCACGGCCACGAGCATCGTCACCATGTTGAACGCGGGGCGCGGAATGAGCGTGCCGATCAGGATGAACGGCCCAGCGAACAACAGCACGAGCATCGCGAAGTCGTGCACTCTCGGCAGCACTACGAACAGATAGAGGCCCGCGAACACCACGCTCGCCGCGGTCGCGAGGAAAAAGCGGAACACCATGGGCGCGGGCTCGTCGAGCGCGGCAAAAAAGCAGCAGGCCACGGCCGCGAGCGTCACGGCGCCTGCGCCGTCGTGCCAGCCCGAGCTGACCCAGAGCCAGCAGGCCACGAGAATCGCGCTCATCGGCACGAGGCACGAGAACAGCATGAGGCCGCGGTCGTAGAAGCGCTCGGTGCCGCCGAGGCGCCAGTGCCGGTAGCGCGGCCGCCACGTGCCCGCTTCGTGCGCGATCAGCGCGCGCAATGTTCTGCAGTCCTGCCAGACGTCGATCACCTGGCCGAGGCGCCACAACGCGTTCGAGAGCAGCGCGCCTTCCCAGCTCGTGAGCGCGTCGTGCGCAGGCTGCAGCGCGGCCACGCGCGCGCGCAGGCTCTCGGCCACGGGGTCGCCCGCGTCGTCGTGGATCTCGGCGGCGCGCGTGGGCAGCGGGGCGTCGAACCATTTGGCCGCGTCGGCGAGCAGCGCGTCGAGGCCCTCGGGCCACGTATGCAGATCGCGCCGCAAGGCAATGAGCGGGTCGGCGAGCGCGGAAATCATCGGCAGAAACAGTTGCATGCGTCCGCGCAGGTCTTGCGCGCGCGCGACGATCTCCGGATGCGTGTGGTCGTAGCTCAGCTGGCTCAGCAGGAATTCGAGCTGGTTCACGGTGGCGGCCATGCGCTGCCGGCAGGCCGAAAGCGCCTTGCCCGCGATCTGGCCGGAGAGCGTTTCGCTGCCATAGAAGGCGGCGTCGCGGAACCACGCGTCGGCGCGCTCGATGAGCGTGGGCGCGAGCCGGCTCGGCAGGATGTTGCTGCCCACCACGCTCGCGCAGATGATGCCGAGCGTGATCTCCTGGGTCCGCGCGATGGCCACGTCGAAGATCGTCGAGGGATCGGTCACGGTGGGCAGCGCGATGAGCGGCATGGTGTAGCCCGCGAGCATGAACACGTAGCTGCGCGCGGTGCGGTCCGAAATCGCGAGATAGAGCATCGTGCCGGTCCAGAGCGCCACGATCACGCTGAACAGCAGCGGCGTTTCGACGAACGGCGGCACGAGCGTGATCGCGGCCGCTGCGCCGAGCGCCGTGCCGAGCGCGCGATAGAGCGCCTTCGAGCGCGTGGCGCCCACGAACGGGTTCGAGACGATATAGACGCTCGCCATGGCCCAGTACGGACGCGGCAGTTGAAACACCAGCCCGATATAGAGCGCGAGCATCGCCGCGGCGAAGGTCTTCACCGAGAAAAGCCAGTCGCGGATGGAGGGGTAAGTCATGGGGCCGCTTTCAGCTTTCAGTCATGAAGGGTGGCGTTGGCCGGGTCCGCCGCGTTGAACGCATTGAGCACGCGCAGCGCGGTTTCGAGCTCGGCGCGGCTCACGCCCTTGAGGACGCGCGCGCGCAGCGCACGCAGATCGTCCTCCATCTTCGCGGTGACGGCGCGGCCTTCGTTGGTGAGCGAGATGGTTTTGGCGCGGCGGTCGTCCGGATCTTCGTCGCGGCGCACGAGGCCCGCGGCGCAGAGCTGGTCGAGCAGGCGCACGAGCGAGGGACCTTCGATGCCCACGTGCTCGGCGAGCGTCACCTGGCGCACGGCCTCGCCGAGGCGCCCGGCGGTGAGCAGCGGCGCGGCACAGGCTTCGGAGACGTTGTAGGCGGCCAGCGCACCATGACTCGTGCGCCGCCATTTGCGGGCAGCCACGACGAGCGTGCTGCTGACGGCGAGACGTAAAGTATGAAGATTCGACATCGGCGCGATGATAGCGTAAAGCGATTCGGTAGCAAACTATCTTTTTCGGCTGCTTCTTGACGATTTTCCAGCCTGCGACGCCATCCACGGATGGTAGTGGAATGAGCGCGCGCGTGCTCTCTGGATGCTGTTTTTTGCTGCCCCGGCGCTTGCCCGTGTCGCGCGAACGCCACGGCGGCGGGTCAATTTCACAAGGGCTTCATGGCGATGCCGGACGCCGGTCCGGCGGCGCTGCTGACCTTAGTGCGCACCCCAGCTCGCGAGCAGGGCGGGCAGTTGCGCCATGTCCGTGAACACGTGCGCGACGCCGGCCTCGTGCAGCGCCTGGGCGCTGCTGTGGCCCGGCGTGCCGGGGCTGTAGCCGAACACGGTTGCGCCCGCCGCGAGACCGGCGCGCGCGCCCGTCACGGTGTCCTCGATCACGGCGCAGCGCTGCGGCGCCGCGCTCAGGCCCGCGGCCGCCGCGAGGTAGACGTCGGGATGCGGCTTGCTGCGCGGGGTTTCGTGGCCGCTGAAGATGCGCCCTTCGAAGCAGTCGAGCAGGTCCACCTTGCGCAGTTGCAGCTCGACCTTGTGGCGATCCGCGCCCGAGGCCACCGCGATGCGCCCGCCAAAGGCCGCATGCACGGCGCGCACCGCGGCCGGCGCGCCCGGGATCTCGACGAGGTCGCGCTCGAGCGCCGTGTTGCGGCGCGCGCGAAAGCTTTCGAGCCAGGCCTCGGTGAGGCGAAAGCCCGTATGCCGCTCGATGCGCGCCGCCTCGTCCTTCACCATCTTGCCGACGAAAATGCCCATCGCCTCGTCGACGGAAAGCGTCCAGCCGAGTTCGTCGAGCATCTGGACCAGCACGATATGCGTGATGCGTTCCGAATCGACGAGTACGCCGTCACAGTCGAAGAGCACGGCGTCGAAGGGGGTTTGGGGCATGGTTTGAAGCGCTTGCCGGGCTGGGCTGGCGAAAGCCTGGTGAAAGATTGGTGTGGCGGTTGGCGGTTGTGACTCGCAAGAGCGCGATGATAACCGGGATGCGGCGAGGGCATCGGATTGGCGCGCAGAGGTGGGGGCGGTTGCAGTGGCGTCAGTCCAGTGTGAATTGCCTCTGACCTTGGTCACGCGATGTCCCGGTTTTCGTGGACGAAGCGCGGATGGACGCCGACATTGCAGGGTCGATGGGGCGCAGCCGTCCGGTTGATGCAGCCTTCGCGTGCTATGAGGGGACAAACTCCATGATGCGTCGATACGTTTGTATTGGTGACCAACCCGAAACGGGCGGCTACATAGAACCTTTCGGGTCAGGAAGACCATTCAGCATCCGCGGCAGGCCGGCCGCCAATATCGGAAGCCTGGCATTTTGTAACGCCTGCAAGACCGCGGGTCCGATCGCCAAGGCTGGCGGCCCGCGCCGGCATATTCACTGTGGCGTGGCGTTGGCGCTCGAAGGCGACATCGTGTGTTGCCAGTGCTCCGAGCCGCCGCGCCTGCTGGCCGATCCGAACTGTACTTCCTGGTTTGAGGATTCCGGCGCGGCAAGGGGTATGCGGGCGACCGCGCACGACGTAGCGGCCGCTCCATCGGATATACGATTCGACGAGCAAGCCCATCTCGTATCGGCATTCATCGCCGGGATGCCTTTTTATATCGAGCTTGCTGATGGACGGACGTTTTCAGGGAAAGCTGAGGCTAATGGGCTGCTGCCTCGCATTGATACCGAAGGCGAGAGCGAGTACATGGTCTATTGGGGAGACGAAGCGCTTGCAAGAACGGGAGGCGCACAATGAGTGTCCTTGCCCAGCGCGTTCGTGTGAAAACAAACGCTACGAAGGGATCCGTATGCAAGATTCATGTTCGCGCCACGACATTCGCAGACCTTTGGGGCAACTATGTAACGGGCGATCCATATCGGGACGAAGCTGGCAAGGTGCCGCCAGGATACAGCAACCAATGCGCGATTCGAATGAGCGCTACATTTCACAAGATCGGCATCGAAATGAAGTCGTTTACGCCAGCGAACGTCACAATAAAATCCGGCGACCAATTTGGACGCATCTTGCTCGACGGTAAATTCACTGCGACGCGAGCGGATCAACTTGGTTCATGGCTGAGCAAGCAACCCTTTTGCGGCTTGCCCCAAAAGCCTGAGGACGTCACAGGGAGCGATTGGGAATCCAGGATCCGTGGGCGTACGGGAATCGTCATGTTCGACAGTTACTGGGCACGGCACGGCGAGTCCGCGGCGACCTCGAGCGGCGGACATATCGATCTTTGGAACGGATCGCGATTGACGATTTCCGGTGCGTTGGATTTATTGAGCGTGATTGGAAGAAGGTTGGGTATATCGAGCGCACGAATACCCGGCACGTCAATGGGATATTCCGATTTGAGCCGCTCGAAAACGATACTGTTCTGGGAGGTCATGTGAAACGCATCGGTTGGGCGGCACTGTTTTTCATCGTCGGAATCGTAACGACGTGGGCGGCGATGTGGACGACCAGTCATATGCCGCACAAACTGCAACTCAACCTTATGCCGCGAATATCGGGTGACTGTGACGAAATAGGCCCATGTTCCTTACCCTGGTGGGCTTCTTCGCTTTTCCTCGTATACGTGCTTGGACCATCGCTCGCATTTGCCCTGACCGGTTGGCTGAGCGCGCGCCCCGGCGTCGATCACGTCAAGGGTGTGCCACGACTTGTTCGCTTGATCATCGGGACGGTGCTGTTTTACTTCGTCGCCTCTGCAATTGGCCGGGGCCTGGCTTAAAAGCAGAAACGCCAACCGGAATTCGTGTGCGCGAACAAGCGAATACGCGCACACGCGAACCGACGGGAGCGCGCATATCCGACATGCCCATTCCCCTCACTGCCCACCCCCCACATCATCATCCACACACAATTGCGGGTCCGCCACGAGGCAATCCGCATTCGACTGCGCATTTGACTGGCTCGACAGCCCGCGCGTCTTCGTCGCCGATTCCTGCGCGGCCACGTGCAGGCCTTTGGGCAGCAGCAGCCACATGCGCAGACGCTCCTTCGTGCGGCTCGCCTCGTTTTGCGCGAACTGCCCGAAGCCATAGAAATAATCGGCGCGCACCGCGCCCTGGATCGCGCCGCCCGAGTCCTGCGCCATCATCAGGCGATTCACGGCGCCGGGCGTTTGCGGGTCGTCGCGCGTGGCGACGAACACGGGCGCGCCGAGCGGCGTCGTGCGCGGGTCCACGGCCACCGAGCGTCCCGCCGAAAGCGGCACGCCGAGCGCGCCGATCGGCCCGTTCGGCGAGTCGGGGATCGGCCGGAAGAACACGTAGCTCGGATCCGAGGTCGCGAAGGCGTGCTTCGGATGCGCGTTCGCGTCGAGCGCCGTGGCGATGCTCGCGCCGCCGCCGCCGCTCGTGGCTGCCGCTGCCGTTCCCATGCCACCCACGTTCGCCGTTTTGGCGGGCGGCTGCTGCGCATTCGCGACGGCGGCCCGCGCGGCGCCGCTCGTCGACGGGCCCACGTTGGCGAGCTTGAAGCCGCGCAGCAGCGGCGAGACGGGCTGGTCGTCTTCGCTGTCGTTCGCGCCCGTCGACGAGGCGCCGCTGTCCTGCGATCCCGCAGACGTGCCCGGTGTGCCTGGCGCGCCCTGTGGTCCGTTGGCGTCGGCGATGAGGTCGGGGCTGCCGCTGTCGTTGTTGCTGTCGTCGTCGGCGACGTCGATATCCATCTCGATGCCGCGCACCTTGAGCTTGCGTCCGCTCGCGCCCGCGTGCGCGATGGGCGGCAGGAAGGGCCGGCCGTTCTGCTCGGCATAGGCCACGCGGCGGATCGTGCCGTCGCGCATGCGGATCTTGCCCGAGCCCTGCATCTGCATCGAATAGAGCAGCACGGGGTCGTCCACCCACGCGAGCACCGGCGCGCGCGCGGCGCCGCGCTCGATCTCGGCGCGCGTGTAGTACGGCACGATGCGATCGCCGTCCCGACGCAGACGCATTTTCTTGTCGCGGATATCGGGCACGCTGTCGCGCAGGTCGAGCGCGTAGACGCCCTTCGCGCTGCCCGGCATCGTGCCCGGCAGCGGGATCACCGTGCGGCCTTCGAGGCGCGCCGCCGTGATGCTGCCGCGCGCCGCGCCGCCGAGCCGGCGCGCGTCGAGGTAGAGCATGTCTTCAGGCACGCCGTAGACCGGGTAGACGTAGGCGCCGCCGTACTGGCGGCTGCCGTTCAGGAGCGGCTCGTAATAGCCGGTCATGGTGCCGTCGCTGCTACGGTCGGTGTTGCGGATCTGGTAGACGTCGAAGTACGTCTCGAAGAAGTGGCGGATGGCGGCGGCGCTGGCGACGTCGACGTTGCGCACGGCGGCGCAGGGCGCGGCCCAGCCGCTGCGCGAGCCGAGCACGCCGCAACTGCGCTTGAAGGCGTCGAGCGAGCCGCTGAGGTCGTCGGCGTTCCAGCCTGGCAGATCGGAAAAGCGCGCGGCCTGGTACCACGCGTGGCGTGTGGCGAAGGCGGCGGCAGGTGGGGCGGCTGGGTTTGGTGGAGCGGTTGATGTGGTCGATGCGGCAGATGCAGCCGATCCAGTCGATCCAGCGGGCGGCGTACCCGGTTGCGGCGCAGCCGTCGCCGACTGCATCGCCGGGCTTGCCGGAATTGCCGGGTTCGCCGATCCCGCCATCGCGGCCGGATTCGCGGCCACGGTTGGCGCCGACGGCGATTGAGCCGCATTCGCAACAGACGTCGTGGCCGGCGCTTGCACGGCCATTGCCGCTTGCGCGCTGCCGGCCTGCGCATGCTCCGCCGGCCCGATCACCACCGAGCTGGCCGGATTGTCGCTCGCGCAGCCGGCGAGTGCGGCCGCTGCCGCGGCGAGCAGAAAGAGCGATCGGTCCATGACGGTCTCCTGTCGATCCGGAGTGGGTGCTTCAGTTGCCGGGGCCTAGCCGCCGTTGTCGCCAACCACGTCGATTTCGAACGTCGCCGCGCCGAACGCATTGTTGCAACCGGCGGCTCCTGCCGCCGCGCCAGGCTTCGCGCAGCGCGCCTTGCCCGCGAACGGCGAGTAGTCCGCCGTGCGCCGCGCCGCGGCGGCGCGTTGCGCGCGCGCCGGGAAATCGGCGAAGACGTCGCCGTTGTGCAGCCCGGCGCCCGAGAAGTCGCGCACTTCGGGCGACACGATCACGAGAAAGTGGATGGGGCCCGCGGGCGCGTCGGCGAGCATCGGCCAGCTCGCGCGCGGCAGCGTGAGCGTCTGCCCGGCGGCGATCGTGTTGGCCTTGTCGCGTCCGTTGGGCAGCAGCATCAGATAGTCGCCCTGAGGATCGACCATGAACGCGTAGACGCGGCCCGCGCGGTTGCTCGTCACCTGGAACTGCAGGAAGTCTTTCTTGATGCGCGCGGTCGTGCTGCGCAGCGTCGTGTGCACGTCGATCGACGGGTCGGCGAGCGTCACGATGCGCTCGAACTCGCTGGCCGGCGTGTAGGGCGCGAGCGCGGCGGTTGGTGGCGCGGCGTTCGCGGGCGCGGTGGGTGCCGTGGCGGCGGTGGTTGGCGTTGTCGGCGCGGCCGTTTCCGGAGCCGGCGAGGCCGTGACCGCGGCCGGCGGTGGCACGGGCGGCAGGCTGGTCGCGGCGCCGGTGCTGGCGGGCGAGGTTGCCTGAGTTTGAGCGGGTGCCTCGGCACCCGGCGTGTTGACGTGCTGATTGACGTGCTGGCTCACCAGCGGCGGAGCCCCCGTGGGCCGCAGCGCGAGCCAGGCCCCCACCGCGGCGACGATGGCCACGCCCGCGCCCACTGCCGCGAGCGGCGCGCGGCGCTTGTGCGGGGCGGTCGGTGTTGCACCGGCGCCAGCCGCCGCGCGCGTGGGCGCCGATCCCGCTGCCGCCGTTCCCACCGCAGCGGCCGCCGAAGCCGACAAACCACGAACCCCCGCCGATCCAGACGAGGGCGCCGACGCCCGCGACCCTACCGCCGACGCCCCATCCCCCGGCAGCGGCAGCGCCGTCTCCCCCTCACGCAGCGCATAGGGCTGCGTGAATTCGAGCCCCGCGCCCGCCTGACCCGCCGCGCCATCGCCGCCGGGCGCGAGCCCCAGCTCGGCCGCGAGCGCGCGCACGTCCTGCGGACGGTCCTCGGGCCGCACCGCGAGCGCGTGGTCGATGGCGCGCAGGAACGCGTCGCTGTAGCGCCCCGCCGCCGTGGTCGCGAGCGGCGCATAGGTGTCGCCCATCAGCCGGCCCACGGAAGCGGGCGGCGTCTTGCCCTCGATCGCGTAATAGACCACGGCGGCGAGCGCGTAGATATCGGTCCACGGGCCCTGCTTCATCGACGGCACTTCGGCGTATTGCTCGACGGGCGCGTAGCCGGGCTTGAGGATCACGGTGAGCGCCTGGGTCATGTCGCCGATCACGCGCCGCGCCGCGCCGAAGTCGAGCAGCAGCGGACGCTGGCTGCCCTTGAGCAGCATGATGTTGTCGGGCGCGATGTCGCGATGGAAGCACTGCGCCGCATGCATGACCGCGAGCGCCTCGACGAGCGGCGCGAGCAGCGCGCGCAGCCACGCCTCGGTGGGCGGCGCGCCGAGCTGGCGCAGCGTCTCCTTGAGCGTCACGCCTTCGTAGTACGGCATCACCATATAGGCGGTGCCGTTGGCCTCCCAGAAGCGGTAGACCTTGACGAGCGAATGATGGTCGAACTGCGCGAGCAGCTGCGCCTCGTTGATGAAGCTCTTGAGCCCCGCGCGGAAGGTGTCCTCGTGGCGCTGCGAGCGCACCGTGACTTCGGCGCTGCCCGCCACGCGCGCGGCGAGCGCGGCCGGAATGTACTCCTTGAGCGCCACGTGGCGGCGCAGCAGCGTGTCCCAGGCGAGGTAGACGATGCCAAAGCCGCCTTCGCCGATCAACCCGACGATCTCGAACTCGGCGATGCGCGTATTGAAGGGCAGGGCCTGGTGGCCCGCTTCGGACATGGCCGCGGCTGGACTTGCCACGCTCGTCGCGCTTGTTGCAGTTGCCGCGCTCGCCTCTGCTGGCGTCGTCTGCGAGTTCGCCTGAGAAGCTTGTGCCTGCACGGGCGCTGGCGTTGATGTTGACGTCTGCGCCGGCTCCGCGCCTTCGGTCTTCGCCGCCGCCTCATCGGCTGGCGGCGCGTGCAGCGATGCGTTGTGAATCACCGTCGCGGCCGTTGCGTCGTCCGCGCGTGGCGCGTCCTGCCCGCCCGATGCGGACACGATGACCGTCTTGTCGTCAGTGCTGCTGCTCATCTAGCGAAGCTCCGTGGCAGACGCGGCCTTGCGTGGGCGCGGCCGCGCGGGCTGGGCGCTCGCCCATCCAGTTTCTAGACGATTCGGCGCGGCCGATTTTGAAAGTGTAGTGGTTGCGTGCGCCGCCGGTGCGGGCGTGCGGGCGCCTGCCTGTGTGCGCTACCGCACACGAAATTTTTTCGCGTGCTTTCAAAAAACCTGTGTCCGGTTCGTTTAACTCGTATGAAATGGCCCGCCGGACCGGTTCCGGCTGCGCGCTCAGGGCCTGGTCGCGTGATGTTTCTTTCCCGCAGGAAAGCGAAGTGAACGAACTCGAACATCTAATGACCCAAGAGCAGGCTGGCGCGCGTCGCGCACGGTGCACAGGGCGCCCATCGTGGGCCGCGCGCGCGAGGACGGCGCGCGTGCCGCTCGCGAGAGTCGTGGCCGTGGCGCTGTGCGCGCTGCTGCTCGGCGTGGGCGCGGCCCCCGGCGCGAATGCGGCCGATGGCGCGGACAACGGCGCAGGATCGGGCGCGACCAACGGCACAAGCAACGGCGCAAGCAACGGCGCCGCGCCCGTCAAGGCCAAAAAGCCCGCGAAAGGCGCGGCTACGGGCGCGGCCAACAGCGCGACCACCGCCGCAAACGCCAACGCGCCCGCCGCCGGGCTCGCGCCCGAGTCCCAGGGCTTCCGCGAGGCCGCCGAGCGCGAGCGCGACGCGGAAACGCTCAAGTCGCTCACCGACGAAGGCCGCCTCCTGCTCTCGCGCGACCGCGTCGCGCTGCCGGCCTACGACTACTGCAGCATGTCGGTGGCGGCGGCGGAGCGGGGTGACTTCCGCGACAGCATCAACGCGGCGGCGCGCGCGCTCGTGGTGGCCGAGCGCACCGACAACGCCGACCTGGTCGCGCTCTCCAAGCGCGATCTCGCGATCGCCTACAGCTACGCGGGCGACCTCGACGACGCCGACAAATACGCGCGCGAGGCGCTCGCCTCGCATCCGAAGCAGCCCGACCAGGTGTTCGCGCCCGCCAACAAGGTGCTCGGCGACGTAGCGCTGCGCCGCGGCGACGCGCAAGGCGCGCTCGCGGCTTACGACGACGCGCTGCAAACGGCCTCGCCGCGCTTCAAGCCGCTAGTACTGCTCTCCATCACCAACGCGCAGATCGCGGCCGGCGACACGGCCGCCGCGCGCAAGACGCTCGACTCGGCGGGGCCGCCCGCGAGCTCCGAGCTCGCGCCCGCCTACGGCCGCATCGAAGGCAAGCTGCTGCTCGCCGAAGGCAAGGCCGCCGATGCGCTCAAGGTCTACCAGGCGCAGCTCGGTGGCACAGGCACGAGCGAGGCCAATTACGACAACCTCTGGGTGCACGAGGGCATCGGCCGCGCCTACCTCGCGCTCGGCGACAAGGACCACGCACGCGAAGCCTATCTGCAGGCCGTGGAGGACTCCGAAAAGATTCGCGCGCGCTTTCGCAGCGACGAGTTCAAGACGGGCCTGTTCGGCGACACGCAGTCGGTCTTCGAAGAGGCGATCAAGCTGACCGTCGATGCGGGCGACTACGAGGGCGCGTGGAATCTCTCCGAGCGCAGCCGGGCGCGCGCGCTGCTCGACGTGGTGCGCAACCGCGTCGACGCCGGCGTGGACGACCAGCAGCTCAACGGCACCGTGCCGACGCTCCAGGCGGTGCGCGACGCGCTGCGGCCCAACGAAGCCATCGTCGAATACCACAGCCTGAAGGACACGCTCGTGGTGTGGGTGATCCGCAAGAGCGGCCTTTCGGGCCACACGCTGCCGCTCAAGCGCGCCGACATCGACACCGCCGTGACCGACGTGCGCAACGCCATCGTGCACCGGAGCAAGAACGCGATCACCTACGGCGACAAGCTCTACGCACTCCTGATCGCTCCGCTCGCGCTGCAGCCCGGCGAGCGCCTCATCATCGTGCCGCACGGCGCGCTCCACTATCTGCCGTTCCAGGCGCTGCACGGCCCCGGCGGCTTCCTGATCGAGCAGCATCCCATCGCGCTCGAACCGTCCGCGAGCGTGGCGTTGCAGCTCGAAGCGCGGCGTCAGCAAGTGGCGAGCAACCTCGTGGCGTTCGGCAATCCGCAGATCGCGCCCGCCTATGCGCTGCCCGGCGCGCAGGCCGAGGTGGAGGGCATCGCGCCGCTGTTCGCGACCAAGGAGCTGTTCCTGCAAAGCGCCGCCACGCGCGCGCAGTTTCGCGAGAGCGCGCCGGGCGGGCGCGTGCTCCACGTCGCCACGCACGCCCAGGCCGACACCATCGACCCGCTGCACTCGCGCATCCTGCTCGCGCCGGCCTCGCAGCCCGCCGACGGCCCCGACTCGCTGCTCGCGCTCGACGTCTACAACCTCAAGCTCAACAACGTCGCGCTCGTCACGCTCTCGGCCTGCGAAACCGGGCTCGGCCGCATCGCGCGCGGCGACGAAATCCTCGGTTTCACACGCGCGTTCTTCTATGCGGGCGCGACGAGCCTGATCGTCTCGATGTGGCCGGTCGCCGACGAATCCACGGCGATCACGATGCGCACGTTCTATTCGCAGCTTTCGCAGGGCAAAGAAGCGATCGACGCCATGCGCGCCGCGCAGCTCGCCGTCATGAAGGAGCCGCGCTTCGCGCATCCGTTTTTCTGGGCGCCGTTCGACCTGATGGGCGGCTGGCGTCTTTCCATCGCGCGCGGATCATGACATGAAAAAAGGAATCCGAACGATTGCCGCGCTCGCCTCGGCGAGCAGCGCGATCGCCTGGGGACAGACGTTGCCCAACTCGGGCACGCTCCTGAACCAGACGCAGCCGCGCGAGACCCGCCCCGCGCCACCGGGCGGCGCGGGCGCGCTGCCCGCGGTGCCGCAGGAGAACGCGGGGCCCGCGCAGCCGGGCGGCACGCAGTTCGTGCTCAAGGGCATCACGCTCAAGGGCAACGACACCATCGCGAGCGACGAGTTGCTGGCGCCCGTGCAGGGCAAGATCGGCAGCGAGGTGAACTTCGCCGACCTGCAGGCCATTGCCGCGCAGATCACGCAGATCTACCGCTCGCGCGGCTACGTGCTCGCCCAGGTTGTGATCCCGCCGCAGGACGTGAGCTCGGGCTACGTGACGATGAGCGTGCTCGAAGGGCGCGTGGGCCACGTGCGCCTGAACGTGGCCGCGGGCACGCCGATCAAGGAGTCGCTGCTGCGCGCGCGCGTGGAGCAGATCCCGGTGGGCGCGCCTCTGCAGCAGCAGGTGCTCGAGCGCACCATGCTGCTGCTCTCCGACTTGCCCGGCATCACCGTGACCTCGGCCATCGAGGCCGGCAGCGAGCCCGGCACCGTGGACCTCACGATCAGCGTCGCGCCCGCGAAGCGCTGGACCTTCGCCGTCGATCTCGACAACTACGGCGCCTCCACGAGCGGCACCTGGCGCCTGGGCGCGCTCGCGCGGCTGAACTCGCCGTTCGGCATCGGCGACAACCTCGACCTGCGCATCCTCGGCGCCGAGCGGCTAGACACCGCGTATGGCCGCGTGGGCTACGAGGCGCCGGTGAACGCATACGGCACGCGCGTGGGCGTGGCCGTGGCGCGCCTCAATTACACGCTCGGCAAGGAGTATTCCTCGCTCGACGCCAGCGGCGACGCCACCGTGGTCGACTTCACGGTCACGCATCCGCTCTTGCGCACGCGTAACCAGAACCTGCTCGCGCGCGCGAATTTCGAGTACCGCGATCTCTCGGACAACATCGGCATCGTCGACGACCACGACCGGCGCTCGATGGTCGAAGGCAGCGTGGGGCTCACCTACGAGAGTCGCGACGCGTTCTTCGGCGGCGGCTTCAACAGCGCCGACATCGAGCTCTTGATCGGCAGCCTGCATTTCAAGGACGCCGCGAACTACGCCGTCGACCAGTCGGCGTTCGGGCGCAACACCGCGGGCAACGAAGTGCGCGCGACGTTCTTCGCCAACCGCCTGAACGCGGTGACCGAGAAGGTGAGCCTGTTCGTCGGGTTCTCGGGGCAATGGGCGGGCACCACGCTCGACAATTCCTCGCGCTTCCTGCTGGGCGGCCCGCACGCGGTGCGCGCCTATTCGCCCTCCGAAGGCCTCGTCGACGAAGGCTTCGTGGCGACGGCCGAACTCCGTTACGCGGTGAACTCGAAGATCACCGCGTTCACGTTCTTCGACTTCGGCACGGGCTGGTACAACGCGAATCCGCGTCCGGACCAGGGGCCGAACAACATCACGCGCAGCGGCGCGGGCATTGGCGCGTACCTCGCGCTGCCGTACGGATTCTCATGGCAGGGCACCGTGGCGTGGCGCACGACCTCGCCCGATACGACCGGCAACGACAAGCTGCCGACGTTCTACATGCAGTTGAGCAAGACGTTTTGATGCGGCCGGCCAGGTATGGTCGACCAGATGATGCCGGCGAGGTGTGCGATGAACGAGCATAGCGGCAACGGGCCTGGCGGGGCCACTGAGCGCACGTGTGAGATGCGGCACGGCGGAGGCAGGGGACGCGCGGGCGCGGCGGCACCCCGGCGCCGTGCCCGTGCGTTGCCGCCGCCAGGGCACGCGCACCCGCTTCAGGCGAAGGCGATCGCGAGCGTCGTGGCGGCGCTGTTCGAGGCCATCTGGGCTTCGTCGGTGCTCGCGAATCCCACGGGCGCGCAAGTGGTGGCGGGCGGCGTGACGGTGAGCTCGCCCAGCGCCTCGCAGATGAACATCACGCAGAGCACGCCGAACGCCATCGTGAACTGGAACACGTTCTCGATCGGCGCGGGCGAGGCCGTGAACATCGCGCAGCCCTCGGTTACGTCGGCGTTGCTCAACCGCGTGGTGGGCAACGACCCGAGCAGCATTGCCGGACGCCTGAGCGCGAACGGCCGCGTGTTTCTCGTCAATCCGGCGGGCGTGATTTTCGCGCCAGGGTCTTCGGTGAACGTGGGCTCGCTCGTGGCGTCCACGCTCGGTATTTCGAATGCGGACTTTCTTGCCGGCAATTTCCATTTCGTCGGCAATGCATCGGGTGCGGTGGTCAATGCGGGGTCGATCACGGCAGCCGACGGCGGCACCATTGCGCTGCTCGGCGGCTCGGTCACCAACAGCGGCATGGTGGCCGCGAAGCTCGGCACCGTGGCGATGGGCGCGGGCAGCGACGTCACGCTCGACTTCGCGGGCGACGGGCTCACGACGCTGAAGATCAACTCGGGCGCGGCCAACGCGTTCCTCGGCAACACGGGCACGCTGGCCGCCGATGGGGGCACCGTGGTGATGAGCGCGCAGACCGCCGACGCGCTCGCGGGCACGGTCATCAACCAGCAGGGCATCGTGCGCGCGCAGAGTCTTGCCGAGCGCGACGGGCATATCGTGCTCGATGGCGGGACGGGCGGCGAGA
Source organism: Paraburkholderia sp. J63 (assembly GCF_905220245.1). Classification (NCBI taxonomy): domain Bacteria; kingdom Pseudomonadati; phylum Pseudomonadota; class Betaproteobacteria; order Burkholderiales; family Burkholderiaceae; genus Paraburkholderia; species Paraburkholderia sp. J63. The sequence continues at coordinate 107,042 of NZ_CAJMZF010000015.1, forward strand.
CGCTCGTTTCGGGCACGCTCGATGCATCGGGCGGCGCGGGGCTCACGGGCGGGCAAGTGGATGTGACGGGGTACGACGTGGCGCTGCTTTCTGGCGCGAATGTGAATGCGAGCGGCGCGGCGGGTGGGGGCAGCGTGCGCTTTGGCGGCGGTGCGGCGGGCGCGGACCCGACGATTCGCGACGCCAACGCGGTCTGGATGGACCCGAATGCGCAGATTCATGCCGATGCGCTTGCCAACGGTAATGGTGGGCATATCGTTGCGTATGGGACGACGGCGGCGCGGATCTACGGCGCGCTCACCGCGCGCGGCGGCGCGCAGGGGGGTAACGGCGGGTTGATCGAGACTTCGGGTGGAACGCTCGACGTGCGCGGCGCAACAATCGATGCGTCAGCAACGAACGGCAAGGCCGGGCAATGGCTGCTCGATCCCGATGACATCGACATTTGCCACGCGGGCGCATCGACCTGTGTTGCGGGGCCCGGAGGCAGCGAGAGCGGTGGGGTCATGATGTTTGGTCCCACAAGCTCGTCCGTCACCGATCAGCAGATCTCCACACAATTGAATAGTGGTACGTCGGTGAAGGTGGCTACGTCGGACGGCAACATCAACGTCGACCAGAATGTCAACATCGACAAGAGTGGCGGTGGCAATGCCACGCTCACGCTGAGCGCGGGTGGCTCGGTTACGCTCGCCTACTTGACGAGCATCACCTCGTCGGCGGGCGAGCTCGGCCTCGTGATCGATGCGAATGTCAATGGCGCGTCGCCGGGCAACATGGTGACGCTCACCTCCGCGAACATCGCGACGAACGGCGGCGCGGTGAGCATTGGCACGAACAGCCAGAGCCAGGTCAGCATCCAGTCGACGACGATCAATACGCAGGGCGGCAATCTGACCATCGACGGCACCGCGCCGACGAGCGCCTACAATGAAACTGCGGTGGATATCGAGAACTCGCAGTTCGAGACAGGCGCGGGCGCGCTCGGGGTGACGGGCACGATCGGCACCTCGGATGCGGGGACGAGCGGCGGTGGCTACGGCGTGTACCTGGATGACTCGACGTTGACCAGCACGAGCGGGAATGTGACGCTCGACGGCACGATCTACAGCGGCGCAACCGACGCGAACGGCTACGGCTACTACTCGCACTACAGCTCAGTCAGCACGACGAACGGCAACATCAACGTGACCGGCAAGGCGCTAGGGACGGCGGCGGGCCCAGGCAACAACGGCCTGTTTGGCGTGTACCTTGGCATTGGCTTACCAGGGGAGTTCTCGGATTCGTCCGCGCAACCGACGCTTGCCAGTAGTAGTGGCAACATTGTCGTGAATGGGACGGCGAACGGCAGTAACGGCCTTGGCGTGTCGCTCCAGTTTGCGACGGTGACGAACACCAGAGGCGAGATCGATCTGACCGGCACGGTCGACGTCGCGCCGCCACCCACCACCGGCCCGGGCTCGGGCCCGACGAATAGCGAGCCGGCACCTCCCGCCGCACGATCGCCGTCGCTTACCGGCGGCGATGGCCCGTGGGGTGTCGGTCTGTCCGACTCCACGCTCAATAACTCGAGCGGCGCGATCACCGTGAAAGGCACCGTGCCGGCGCAATACGACTATGGTGTCGGCACGGAGATCGACCGCTCCGTGGTCGGCACGACGAGCGGCGCGATCTCGCTGAGCGGCCAGAGCAGCGGCACGCCAGCCGCGAACACGACCGTGCAGGGCATCGTATTGGAAAGGCAGATTGAAGAAGGCTTCGGAGCGCCGGTCGGTCTTGTTGCGGAGGCGCAACTACCACCGGCGGGCGGCGCAACGGCGATCCAGTCGGACACGGGCACGATCAGCATCCACGGCAGCGGCTCGGGCACGGGCGCCGAGGGCGTGCTGATCACCGACGCGACGAATATTCAGACCACCGGCGGCGGCGCCATCGACATTCGCGGCGCGGTGCAGGGCGGCCCGCAGCCCACCGGTAGTACCTCAAACATGCAGAACGACGTCGGCACCGTCATCAACGACGCGACGATCAGTTCGACGATAGCCTCGCAGACTAGCCTGACCGGCACGCAGGGCAGCATCTCGATCGCAGGCTCCACCAATACGTCCGACCCCGGCCTCGTGCTCGGCAACTCGGTTAGCGGCTATATGAACGAAGGCCCAGTGACCGTTTCGACCGGCAACGGCGGCACGCTTGTGCTGCGTGCGGCCAACGACGGCACGACGACGAGCCTTGCCGCAACCGGCTTGACCGTGCAGGTGCCCGACGGCACGCTCGTGCTGCTGCCGGGGGCGGTGGACCCGTCGTCGAACTACGCGTTCGTCGCCGAGAACACCACGCCGATCACGCTATTCGGGACTGGTGCGGGTTTGTCGATCGACCAGGGAACGTTCTCGACGCTCACGCAGGACGTGAGCACGGTGGTGCTTGGATCGAGCACGCATACCGGTCTCATCACCGTGAATGCCATGTGTGCCGCTAACGCCGATACATGCGTACTGACGACCCCGACGTTTGCGTCGAACCTGACGCTCGAAAACGATGGCAGCGGCAGCCAGGGAATCTCGCTGCCCTCTGGCGCGGTGGTGTCGGGCAACACGTTGACGCTGATTTCGGCGGGGTCGGTCACGCAAGGCGCCCCGATCCAGGCAACGGTGCTGACGCTCGGCGGACCGGGCACCTTCACGCTGACCAACACGGGGAATGCGATCGGAGCGTTGGCCGCGTATGGAACGGGCAGCGTGAATCTCTTCGATTCGCAGGGACTGTCGCTGGGCGCATCGGGCATAGATAGCTTCGACGCGGCGTCGGGAACCTTCACGAACATTGGTTCGATTGCCACGATGTCGCTGGCCGGCAATTTCACCGCGAAGACGTCCTCGGGCGATATCACGGTGGATACGCCCATCGTGAGCACGGCGAGCGGCGCGACGACGCTCTTGCTCAGCGCCGCCGGCAACATCAACGTCACTCCTGGTGACAACCGCGTGGGCAACGACACGATTGGTGCAGCCGCTGGCGCCGGCCCGCTGAACGTTACGCTCGATGCCAACGAGGGCGGGGCTGCGAGCGCGTATGGCGTGACGATTTCCGGTACGACGTTCAACACCGGCGGCGGTACGTTCACGATCGGCGACACCGGGAATAGCCCCGTGAGCATGGCCGGCTCGACGATCACGACGGAAGGCGGCGGCGTTCACATCAATGCCACCAATTCGAACGGCACGGCGCTCACGATGAGCCAGACGCTCATCAATTCGGGGGCGGGCGACATCTCGATTACGGGCACCTCGCTTTACTCGGGCTCCGGGGTGGCGATGTCGGGCAGCGCCCTGCAGACGACCAATGGCTTGATCACTTTGACCGGCATCGGCGACGCCAGCTACACGTACGATTTCGGTGTCGTCATTGCCGGTTCGTATTCGAGCGCAGGCACCCCCGTTCCCACTATCGACGTGACGGGCAGCGGCTCGGCGAACATTACCGGCACGCTCGGCCTTCAGCCCAACGCGACTGGCGCCGGCGGTGGCGTCGTCATGTCCGGTGCGGACGTCGAAGTTGGCAGCCGCAGCCTGCAGATCACGGGAACATCGACGGCTCCGGGCTATGGGGCGGATGGCGTCGAGATTGTCGAGTCGACTCTCAAGAGCAAGGGCGGCGCCATCACCCTGACCGGCACGGCGAATGGCACTCCGAGTGGAGTCGGTGTCGAGCTTTCCAGTACGCAGGTCAGTGCGGGGGCCGGCAATGTGCTGGTGACCGGGACGGTGAACAATCCGCAAGGCCAATCGGGAACCGATGGCACAGGGATCGGGGCCTACTTCAGTTCGATCCAGACCACGACCGGCAGCGTGACGTTGAAGGGCACAGTGACCGGCGCAACCGAGCTGGCGTTTGGCACGCTGATGGACGGTGGCTACCCCGCGCAGGGCAGCAGCACGGCGCAACCGACAATCCAGACAGACCGCGGCGCCATCAACGTGAGCGGCAGCGTCCCCGCCACGACCGGCATCAGCGGTTATAGCGCCGGCAGTATCGCTGTCGACCTCCTCGGCGCCAACATCGTCTCGACGAGCGGCACGATCACGCTCACGGGCCTCACCACGGGCACGCCCACGACCGGCCTTTCATCAACGGGCGTCGTGCTCGGTGCCCAGCCCTCCGACTCGAGTTCCTCCGATTCGGTCACCGTCTCCACGCCTGCCACCGCGATCACCACCGGCAGCGGCACGCTTTCGATCTACGGCAGCGGCTCCGGCTCCAACGCGCAAGGCGTGCTCGTCGCCGACGGCTCGCAGATCAAGTCGAACAACGGCGGCGCCATCGATATTCGCGGCGTGGTGACGAGCCCGACCACCAGCTCGAGCGGCGGCAATATTCAGTACGACTACGGTACGCTCATTTACAACGGCACCATCACGGCCACGGCGCCCAACACGACGATATCGATCGCGGGCTCGACCAACACCTCGGATGCGGGCCTCGCCTTCGGCGCCGTGCCGGTGTCGGACAACTTTTACTACACCTCGGGCACCGTGCAGGTGAACGCCGGCACCAACGGCACGCTCGCGCTGCGCGCGGCCAACGACGGCACCGCGACGAGCTTCGCCGACAACGGCGCGAGCCTCGCGTCCTCCGGCGGCACGCTCGTGTTCATGCCCGCAAGCGTGAACCCGACGACCTTCGCCTTTACCGCCGAAAACGGCACGCCGATCACCTTGTTCGGCACCGGCGCAGCGGGCTTGAGCATCGACGCGGCCACCTATGCGCTGTTCTCGGGCTTCTCGACGCTCGTGCTCGGTTCGAGCACGCAGACGGGCCTCATCACCGTGAGCGGCGTGTGTCCGTCGCAAGGTGCCTGCACGTCGTTCGCCAAGCCCACCGCGAACCAGAGCCTCACGCTCGTCAACACGGGCAGCGGCAGTCAGGGCATTCAACTGCTCTACGGGATTTCGCTCGGCAGCAATACGCTAACGCTGGCCTCGGCGGGTAATGTCACGGACCCGGGCGGCATCCAGGCGGCCGGTCTGCTGCTCGAAGGGCCCGGCAACTTCACGCTGAACGATCCGCAGAACGACGTGGGCGTGCTCGCGATGCTCAACACGGGCAATGTGAACTTCCTGAATTCGACGAGCTTCGTGATCGGCCCGATCGTGAGCCATTCGTTCGATGCAGCGTCGAACGCGGCCACCACCATCGACGCGACCAACTCCAATCTCAACGGCAACCTGCTCGCCCAGGCCGCGACGGGCGGCATTGGCCTGGGCGGCGGCACGGCTTCGGCGAGCGGCCCGACAGGCGGCAAGAACACGAACCTGAGCGCGAGCGGCACGATCGATCTCGTGATGGAGAATGGCGTTTTCACCGACAACGGCATCGGCCGCATGAGCGCGACCAACGGCTGGCGTATCTGGGCCTCGACCTGGAACGGCGAGACGCGCGGCAACGTGCAGCCCAATACGTCGCAGCCGAACTTCTACGGTTGTACCTTTGGCGCGGGATGCAGCTGGGGCGGCGTCGTGCCGCTCACGGGAGATCACTTCGTGTACGTCGCGCGGCCCACGGTGATCGTCACCGCCGACGGCGCGGTCAAGATCTATGGCGCCCCGAATCCGAACTTCGGCTACACAATAAGCGGCCTGATCAACGGCGATCCTGCCTCCACGCTAAGCGGCACGCTTTCGACCAACGCGACGACCGGTTCGCTGCCGGGGCAATACGCCATCGACCCGGCGTTCCTCTCGAACGTGGGCTATATCGTGCAAAACGAGCCGGGCACGCTGATGGTGACGCTGCCGTACGCGTTCGATCTGCCGTCGTCGGTGAGCGCGATGCAGTCGTTCTTCGGCATGAGCGAGAAGACCTTCGTGTACGAGAACAACCTCCAGGGCACCAATATCTGCGTCGGCTCGAATCAGCCGCTCTTTACGACCACGCCGCCCGGCGACAACCAGGACCTGCTCGCGGTCGAGTGGAAGCGCGTGCGCTCGCAGCCTAATCTGAACAGTTGCATGCTGTTGAATGGGCAGCATGGGTGTGGGGATTTTTGAATGAAGAGCGAATGCCCATGCACTATGGACGGGCATTCGCGATGACAAAACGCCTCGATCGCTGGACTATGAGTTGAAGTTCAATCGTACGGGCACGTCACGGAGGCCGCATCATGCCAAAGCCTCAACATATCTATATAAAAGCACGTTCTAAAGACGCAATCAATTTGTTCGCGGAACAATCGAAATCAATCGTCGCCACCTCAAACGCGGCCAATATTCAGGCCTTCTACGACGCCATTTCTCAGTTGCCGGAACGAGAAATTGACGAGATGCAAAGACTTATGGCCTCTTACGTCGATGCCCTGAGGAAGGACGAGCCGTTTTCGAAGGATGACAAGACGCGAAAGGAGGTGAGCGAGGTCTATAAGGCAACAAGAGAATGGCTCGAAAAAGTACAAGATTACAGGCAGCTTGAAGGGCGGCTGCAACTCCCCGTTTACCCCGTCATGCGCGCGCCCGCAGATGTCGGAACGGCGGGGCTCACTCTTGCTTTGGCTATAGCCGTTTGTCAGATTCTTGAAGCGGCAGTACGCATGCGAAAAATACGTCGTTAATTGAAATGTTTTTTGGGCGAGTGATGAAGCAATCATCGAAAATGGCTGCAATGGTATTCGCGACGGCTTGCTGCGTGCCAGTTTGGGCGGCGCAGCCAGCGGTCTCGCTTTGCAATGAGGGGGAGAGCGTCGTTTTCTCTTGTGAAGTTGGAAAAGCCTACGCATCGGTCTGCGCTTCGCAGGATCTTTCCCCGACTCAAGGATACATTCAGTATCGTCACGGACAGCCGGGCCATCTCGATATGGAGTATCCGTCGGTCTCCAGTTCCCGTATGGCCGTATTCAAGGCCGGATCGTTGATTTTCTCGGGCGGAGGAGGAGCGTGGTTGCGTATCGTTCGAAATTCATTCAGCTATACGATCTTTACGGCCAGTGGGAAGTGGGCAAAAAACGGTGGAATCGCCGACGCTGCCGGTGTCGTCGTGAAAAAAAACAACCGCGATATTGCATCGAAGTCTTGCAGCGGGCGCCCGACTAGCCAACTGGGTAGCGAATTTTTCCGGAAGGCCGGCATCCAGGAGAGTTCGGATCCCGATGCGTTTGAAATTCCTGATGCCTTCTTTCCCGAGTAAGGATGGGAACGAGAAAAGTATTGAGAAAGTCAGGAAATAACTTTCCGGAGCGAGTCATGTCAACGCTGCCAATCGAATTGCATAGCCTGCATCAGATCATGCGGCATGCTCCCAGGAAATTTCTGGAGCCACTAAACGACGCAATGGATGAGTACGATATAAACTCGGCAAAACGGGTTGCAGCCTTTCTTGCCCAACTCGCGGTAGAAAGCTCTGAACTTCGCCATACACATGAGGCGTGGACGAGCACGGAAAATTTCGCGCTTCCTGGCGTCAAGCGAGCCGCGTTCACGGCGAAAACAAAGGAGGAGTATTTCGAGCACTGGTACGGAAACAGGGCCGATCTGGGCAACGACAAACCAGGCGACGGTTTCAGGTATCGGGGCCGTGGAGCCATTCAGATAACGGGAAAAAGTGCGTATCGAACCATTGGTGCTGGAATTGGCGAACCGCTTGAAGCACAACCGGATCTGCTCGACAGTGACGTAACCATAGACATGTACGCTTCGGCGTACTTCTTTTCGAAATTAAAACAGTTGTGCGCGGTCGCAGATCAGGTGAACCCGTGCAACGCCACCAGTATCCAAAAGGTGAATCACATGCTGACGCGTCGCGTGAACGGCGGAATAAATGGCCTGGTCGAGAGGCTGCATTACTACCGCCGGGCGCTCACGGTACTCGGCGTGTGAATTTCCACGAAGGCAGTCCGTACCGTCGCGCGAGGATGGTTGCAAGCCTCAGGAATCCGTCTTCCCCGCCGGACGCATGACCGTCGCTTCATCATCAGCGGTTCTGATGTCCTGAATGCTCGCGCCTTGCGCCTCTTGTCCAGCAAGCACCACCTCGCCATCCACATCGTCGCCCACCCACACCGCACTCGCACTGAAGTTATCGTTACCCGCCTTGGCGTGCGCCCGGACATGAGCGGCCAGCGCCTCCAGCCACGCTCGGGGGCTCGCGGCCTGCGCCAACGTAGCAATCATGGTTGCGTCCTCAACATATTCCCAAAGGCCATCGGTGCAAATCAGAAACGCATCGTGCGCCTGAAGCTCGAACGTGCCGGGCAGCGCCGCGATGCTCAATCCTTCGAGCGTGCCGAGCGCCGAGAACAACACGTTGCGGCGCGGATGATGGCGCGCCGCCTCGGCGCTAATGATCCGCGCGTCCACCATGTCCTGCACCATGCTGTGGTCGCGCGTCTGCGCGACGACTTTGCCCGCGCGAAAGCAATAAAGCCGCGTATCACCGCAATGCGCCCACGCGGCGGTGCGCCGTTCGCGGTCGATCGCGAGCAGCGTGGCGGTCGAACGCATGTCGCGCAGCGCGGGGCCGCCGTGCGACTGCTCTTCGACGATATTCGCGTTCGCATGCGCGAGCGCATTGGCGAGGCGCTCGCCCGTGGGCGGCAGCTCGGCGAGCGTGAGGTAGCGCAGATCGGCGAGCACGGTGTCGACCACGATCGCCGATGCCGTGTCGCCTCCGCCGTGCCCGCCTGCGCCGTCAGCAACCACGCAATAGAACAGTCGCTCGCTCGACCAGTCGCCGAGCGAGTCCTCGTTGCGCTGCCGCCCGCCCTGATCGGTCAGGCTTGCGAAGGCCAGTTGCACGCGCGCTCCTGTCCTGTTGCGGGCTTCCCCATGGTCATTCGTTCACTCGTGAATCTCGTGGCCGCTGTCGTGCGTGCACTGCGGCGCGTTCGCGACGCGTGCGCCGCACTCATGCGGCACGCGAGCCGCGCCATGCGCGAGCTGCGATTGCTCGGCGAGAATGCCGAGCACGGCAAGCAGTGCGAGGCGATTCTCCGCGGCGATCTCGATGCCGAGCGTGTCTTCGATCCAGCGGCCGATGCCGGTGCGCGCGAAGTCGGCGGGCATCGCGCCTTTACGCAGCGTGACGCCCAGCTTGCGCGCGCGATGGTGATAGGACGCGATGCCGTAGCGCGCGGCGATTTGCGCAAGCCCGCCTTTTTCGGCGGAGAGCCAGCCGAGCGTGCCGGCGAGCAGCAGCCGGGCCGCTTCGTCGAGTTCTGCGATGAAGCGCGTGGCCGACACGCGCACGCTCTCTTCATTGAGGCCGTACTGGAACAGCGCGGCGCCCACGGGATCGGCGTGCATCGTACTGCATTGATCGAGCTCCGCGAGCACGTCGCTTTCGTCGATCGAGACGTTGCGCCGATGGCTCGCGCTGCGCAGGCAATCGATCAGGTAGCGGCGGAAATAGCTGCACACCGCATGGCTATTCGAAGGCGCGCTATGCGCGGGAAAACTCATGAATTCGGCGGCGGGGGTTTCGAGGCGAAAGACTTTGGAGAAGAGAAACTGCGAGATGAGCTCTTCCTTGTCTTCGCCCAGCGCCTGCAGCTCGAACGGGTGATAGCCCGTGAGCGCGCGCCGCACGATAGTGTAGAGCGAAGCCATTTCGGCATGGCTCAGGGCAGTGCGCCGCTGCCAGAGATCGGGCAGCATGCATGGACTCTCCGGGCCTTCTACGAGCGCTGCGCTTTCGATGTTCGACACGTTTTCCCCTCGCATCGCGTTTTGAGCTGGCTTCGCATGACGCTCGTGCGTCCTGGTTGGATCGTTTGATTGGCGGCACAGCTTTTACGTCGAGTCTATTAGGTGGTCGTGCGTCTGACAAGCTTGAAAAAGCGCCCATTTTATGTTTTAAAACATCTTACTTTTTGTAAATAAAAGATGTAAAAGCCGCATTCCAGGGTTTACGTGGAATTTATTGATCGGCCACGCTGGAAGTGGGTAAATCGCTATGTGCGTTAGCGAACATGGCACGCTCGAAAAAACGATCGTTCGATCAGCGATGTTAGTGAACTTCGGGTGGCAATGCGTCGCGCGAATAAGTCGGAGGATTCACTTTCCTAGCCATGCTGCATGATGGTTAACCCGTGGAAAACAAGGGATAAACGGCACGGGGTGGCAGCGATTCCATCGCGCCGGGCGCACGCGGATTGTGCGCTCAGCGACGCGGAGCAAGGCTGAGCGCCCAGGTGCGTTGCTTGCATGAATAACGGAACAAATACTTGATCGGCTGTAAATTAAATGCATGACGAATTTACAGAAATTCGGGTAAATAGCTTTCTCCCAAGGGCGCTTTTCTTTTGTACTTGTCGTGCTATTCTGATAGCGACTCGTTAAGCTGCACGACCGCCCTTGCTGACGAATTTTCCGCGGTTGGATCAAGCATTATTAGAAACACGCTCAGGTCGGCGCCCCAAAACTGCTATCCGTCTAAATGCGCTTTCCTGGGCGATACACAGAATAGAACCGATTCCACACGGACCACTGGACCATGGCCATGCTAGATGCCGGGGCGCTGCTCGCGGAGGTTTCCTCCGCGCTGCCTTGCGGAGAGGACGTCGAATACGATCCGGCGTTTCTCGAGCTTGAGCGCGTCGTGCACGGCAAGCCCGACGTCCAGTACGGCAATACCGTGGTGGAAGCGGTGCCACCCGACTGGAAGGAGGCGCAGGCGCTCGCGCTTTCCCTGCTGGAAAAAAGCCGCGATTTGCGCGTGGCCGCGCATCTGTCGCGCGCGCTCCTCAATCGGGGCGGCTTCGGCGGCTTTGCCGAAGGCCTCGACCTGATGGCCTGCATGCTCGAGCAACGTTGGGCGCATCTCTATCCGCAGCTCGATCCCGACGACGACAACGATCCCACCGCACGCGTGAACGCGCTCGCGGGGCTCGTCGACTCCGCGACCACGCTGGCCGAAGTGCGCGAGGCGCCGCTCGCCATTTCGCGGGCGCACGGCCAGGTGACGCTGCGCGACATCGAATATGCGAGCGGCGAGATTGCCGTGCCCGCCGGTGTGAGCGCGCCTTCACTGAGTTCGATCGACCTCGCGGTAAGCGACGCCGGCGAGAGCGCACGCGAGTCGCTCGCCGCCTTGCAGTGCGCGGTGCAGGCCGCGATGCGCATCGAGTCGGTGCTCATGGCGCACGTGGGTGCAACGCGCGCGATCGACCTCGATCCGCTCACGCGGTTGCTGCGCCACGCGGCGGCGTTCCTTGGCGAGCGCGTGACCGATCTCGCGGCGCAAGCGGAGCAAGCGGCGTCGGCGGGCGCGGCGGTCGACGGTGCGGAGCAGGCGGCGGGCGGATCGCCGGCCATGCCCGGCGCCGCCGTGCCGGCGCGGCCGCCCGGCGAGATCAGCAGCCGCGAGGACGTCCAGCGCGCCCTCGACCGTATCTGCAAGTACTACGAAACGTATGAGCCGGGGAGCCCGGTGCCGATGCTGCTCAAGCGGGCGCGGCGGCTCGTCGACAAAAGCTTCATGGAGATCCTCGAGGATCTCGCACCCGACGGGCTCGCGCAGGCGCGCCACATCGGCGGCGTTCAGAACGAGGAGTGACGCACAGCAGGCTTTTAGCAACGCCGCCACACGGCGCGCCCAGGTGCGTGCCGCCGCGGCATCGACGAGGGGAAAGGCCGTGGCTAAAGAAAGCAGTCAGAAGTTCATCGCGCGCAACCGGGCGCCGCGCGTGCAGATCGAGTACGACGTAGAGGTGTACGGGTCGGAGAAGAAGGTGAACTTGCCGTTCGTGATGGGCGTGATGGCCGATCTGTCCGGGCAGCCCGCCGAGCCGCTCGCCCCCGTTGCCGAGCGCAAGTTCCTCGAGATCGACGTCGACAACTTCGACGAGCGCCTGAAGTCGATGAAGCCGCGCGTGGCCGTGCAGGTGCCCAACGTGCTCACGGGCGAGGGCAATCTCGCGGTGGAGATGACCTTCGAGAGCATGGACGACTTCTCGCCGGCCGCCGTCGCGCGCAAGGTGGATTCGCTCGCGAAGCTGCTGGAGGCGCGCGGTCAACTGCAGAACCTCTTGACCTATATGGACGGCAAGACCGGCGCCGAAGACCTGATCCAGAAGCTCCTGAGCGATCCGGCGTTGCTGCAGGCCCTGGCGTCGGCGCCCAAGCCGCAGGAATGATCGTCGCGTTCGTCTAACCGTTCAACCGTCTATCGAGGGGGAGTCTGCCATGGCCGAACCCAGCACTCAGCAGCAGGAAGCCCAGCAGGGTGGCGCGACACTGGAAGCGAGCGAGTTCGCGAGCCTGCTGGAAAAGGAATTCAAGCCGCGCAGCGACAAGGCGAAGGAGGCCGTCGAGACGGCCGTGCGCACGCTGGCCGAGCAGGCCCTGCGCGACACTAACGTGGTGTCGGGCGACGTGCTCGCGACCATCGAGTCGCTGATCGCGCAGATCGACCAGAAGCTTACCGACCAGGTGAATCTGATCATCCATTCCGAGTCGTTTCAGAAGGTGGAGAGCGCGTGGCGCGGGTTGCACTATCTGGTGAACAACACCGAGACCGACGAGACGCTCAAGATCCGCGTGATGAACATCTCGAAGAACGAGCTGTACAAGACGCTCAAGAAGTACAAGGGCACCGCGTGGGACCAGAGCCCGTTCTTCAAGAAGCTCTATGAGGAAGAGTACGGCCAGTTCGGCGGCGAGCCCTACGGCGCGCTGGTGGCCGACTATTACTTCGACAACAGCGGTCCCGATGTCGATCTGCTCACCCAGGTCGCCAAGGTGGCCGCCGCCGCGCACGCGCCGTTCATCACCGGCGCCGATCCTTCAGTCATGCTGATGGATTCGTGGCAGGAGCTCGCCAATCCGCGCGACCTCACGAAGATCTTCCAGACGCCCGAGCATGCCGCCTGGCGCTCGCTGCGCGAATCGGAAGATTCGCGCTACATCGGTCTTGCCATGCCGCGCTTCCTCGCGCGTGCACCGTATGGCGCGAAGACCAACCCCGTCGACGAGTTCGCCTTCGAGGAAGACACCGCGGGCGCGGACAGCAAGAAGTACGCATGGGCCAACGCGGCCTACGCGATGGCGACCAACATCAACCGCTCGTTCAAGCAATACGGCTGGTGCTCGCGCATTCGCGGCATCGAGTCGGGCGGCGCGGTCGAGAACCTGCCGGTGCACTCGTTCCCCACCGACGACGGCGGCGTGGACATGAAATGCCCGACCGAGATCGCCATCAGCGACCGGCGCGAGGCCGAGCTGGCGAAGAACGGCTTCATGCCGCTCGTGCACAAGAAGAACTCGGACTTCGCGGCGTTCATCGGTGCGCAGTCGCTGCACAAGCCCGCCGAATACGAAGATCCGGACGCAACCGCGAACGCGAATCTCGCGGCGCGCCTGCCGTATCTGTTCGCGTGCAGCCGCTTTGCGCACTACCTCAAGTGCATCGTGCGCGACAAGATCGGCAGCTTCAAGGAGAAAGACGACATGCAGCGCTGGCTGCAGAACTGGATTCTGCAATACGTGGATGGCGACCCCGCGCATTCGAGCGAGGAAACGAAGTCGCGCCGCCCGCTTGCTGCAGCCGAAGTCGTGATCGAGGAAGTCGAGGGCAATCCGGGCTATTACACGTCCAAGTTCTTCCTGCGTCCGCATTACCAGCTCGAGGGCCTCACGGTGTCGTTGCGGCTGGTGTCCAAGTTGCCGTCCGCAAAGGCGGCATAACGAGAGTTAAAGCGAGAGTTGAAGCAAAACCCGCGCGAACCGGCGCGTACCCACGCGAACTGACGCGAACCTTCAAAGTGAAAGTGGAGAACAGACATGGCCGTTGATATTTTCATGAAGATCGGCGACGTGAAGGGCGAGTCGCAGGACAAGACGCACAAGGAAGAAATCGATGTGCTCGCATGGAGCTGGGGCATGTCGCAAAGCGGCACGATGCACCTGGGCACGGGCGGCGGTGCGGGCAAGGTGAACGTGCAGGATCTCTCGTTCACGAAATACGTCGACAAATCCACGCCGGTGCTGATGGGCGCGTGCGCGAAGGGCAGCCACTACGACACCGCGATCCTCACGGTGCGCAAGGCCGGCGGCGACAATCCGCTCGAATACTTCAAGATCACGTTCTCGGGCGTGCTGATTTCGTCGATCAGCGAAGGCGGCTCGGGCGGCGAGGATCGCTTCACGGAGAACATCACGATCAACTTCGAGAAGTACCACGTGGAGTACCAGCCGCAGAGCGCCAAGGGCGAGAAGGAAGGCGGCGTGGTCGAGACCAAGTGGGACATCGCGAAGAACGTCGCGGAGTAAGCGTTCAGCAGCGCGCTCAAAAGCGTGCTCAAAAGCGGCGGCGTGCGCGCGGGGGAGCGCGCCGCCGCCGGGCTTGTTTCACCCGATCGACGCCCGTAGTGCTGGCTTGACGGAGCAAATCGACAATGACCGCAGAAGAGAGCTTGCGCGCCGGCGATCTCGACGCGTGCCTGAAGCAGTTGCAAAACCAGGTGCGAGGAGATCCGGCCAACGCGTCGTACCGCGTGTTCCTGTTTCAGCTGCTGGCCGTGCAGGGCGCATGGGAGCGCGCGCTCACGCAGCTCAACGTGGTAGGCGATCTCGACGCCGCCGCGCTGCCGATGGTGCAGATCTATCGCGATGCGCTCCAGTGCGAGGCGCTGCGCGAGGACGTATACGCGGGGCGGCGCGCGCCGCTCATTTTCGGCGAGCCGACCGCATGGATCGCACTCCTGATCGAAGCGCTGCGCCTCGACGGCGCGGGCGACTTCAAGGCGGCCGCCGCATGCCGCGCCAATGCGCTGGAGACGGCGCAGCCCACGGCGGGCACGATCAATGGCGAGCCGTTCGCGTGGATCGCCGATGCGGACACGCGTCTGGGCCCCACGCTCGAAGTGATCCTCAACGGCCGCTATTACTGGGTGCCGTTCGAGCGCATCCATCGTATCGAGCTTGAAGCCCCGGACGATCTGCGCGACCGCGTATGGATGCCGGCCGTCTTCACCTGGGCCAACGAGGGCCAGGCGGCGGGGCTCATTCCGGTGCGCTATCCGGGCACGCTGGCCGCGAACGCGGCCGATGCGGCCAATGGCGGAACCGGCAACGCGCTGGCGCTCGCGCGCGCGACGGAATGGGTCGACGCGGGGGGCGAAGCCGGCGGCGGCGAATTCGACGAGGCGCGCCCGCTCGGGCAGCGCATGTTCACGACCGACGAGAACGACTACGCGCTGTTCGACGTGCGCGCGCTCGTGCTCGATGGGCAAGCGGCCTCCGGCGGCGGCGCGCAAGACCATGGCTGAGCCAACGGGCCGCGACCGGCTGCAGCCCGCGCTGCTCGACCGCCTGACCGATCTCGAGCCCGGCACCAAGGTCGAGAGCCGCGAGCGCCGCGTGCTCTCGATGCGAGCGCTGCGCGTGGGCGTGCAGCGCGATCTCGCGTGGCTGCTCAACGCGAGCGGCCTTGGCGCCGTTCAGGATCTTTCCGCATGGCCGCTCGTCGAGCGCTCCGTGGTCAATTTCGGCTTTCCCGACATTGCGGGCAAGACGGCGTCGAGCATGAATCTCGCACGCCTCGAGCGGCAGATACGCGACGTGATCGTCGCGTTCGAGCCGCGCATCCTGCGCGATACCGTGAAGGTCACGGCGGTGCTGCAAGAGGAGACGACGGGCCATCACAACACGGTCGTGTTCGCGATCGAAGGGGACTTGTGGGCGCTCCCGTATCCGGAGCGGCTCTACTTTCGCACCGAGCTCGATCTCGAAGGCGGCGAGGTACGCGTGATCGACCAGGGCGCGGCGCGCTAAAGACGCGGCAGCGATGATGAAGCGACCATGAAGCGACGATGAACCCCGACCTGATCCGCTACTACAACCAGGAACTCTCCCATCTGCGCGAGATGGGCAGCGAATTCGCGCGCGAATTTCCGAAAGTGGCGGCGCGGCTCGGTCTCGAAGGGCTCGATTGCGCCGACCCCTATGTCGAGCGCCTGCTCGAAGGCTTCAGCTTTCTCGCGGCGCGCGTGCAGTTGAAGATCGACGCCGAGTTTCCGCGCTTCACGCAGCACCTCACGGAACTCGTCTATCCGCATTACCTCGCGCCCACGCCCTCGATGGCCGTCGTGCGCATGCAGCCCGATCTCGCGCATCCCGCACTCGCGGCCGGCGTGAACGTGCCGCGCGGCAGCGCGCTGCATGCGGTGCTCGACAAGAACGGCTCGACGCGCTGCGAATACCGCACCGCGCATGCGCTCACGCTCTGGCCCATCGAAATTTCGGAGGCCCGGTTTTTCACGCACACGGGCGCGCTCGGCGGCGTGGACATGGCGCTGCCGCCCGGCGTGAAGGCCGGTGTGCGCCTGCGTTTGCGCACCACGGGCGGCGTGAAGTTCAGCCAGCTCGCGCTCGATACGCTCACGCTCTATCTGCGCGGCGCGGACTCGCTGCCCGCACGGCTTTACGAGCGGCTGCTCGCTTCGGCCGTGGGCGTGGCGGTGCTGCCGGTCGCGCGGCCCGCGACATGGCACCGGCTGCTGCCGAAGACGGCGGTCAAGCCCATCGGCTTCGACGACGACGAAGCGCTCTTGCCGGTGAGCCGCCAGTCGTTTCAGGGCTTTCGTCTGCTGCAGGAATATTTCGCGTTCCCGCAGCGCTTTCTCTTCGTCGCCATCGACGGCTTGCAGGGCGCGCTGCGCGCGTGCGCCGAAAACGAGGTGGAAGTGATCGTGCTGCTCGACCGCGCGGACCCGCTGCTCGAGCAGACGCTCGACGCCAGCCACTTCGCGCTCCATTGCACGCCCGCGATCAATCTGTTTGCGCGCCGCGCCGACCGCATCGCCTTCGATTCCGCGCAATTCGAGTATCAGGTGATTGCGGACCGCACACGGCCGCTCGACTTCGAGATCTACCGCATCGAGGAAGTGACGGGCTACGGTGCGGGGTCGAACGAGGAGCAGCGCTTCGAGGCGTTCTATCATGCGCGCGACCTCGCGGCGGGCGAGCAGGCGAGCGCGTATTACCAGGTGCGCCGCGAGCGGCGGTTGCAGTCCTCGCGCGGACGCGAGCGCGGCCAGCGCACGAGCTACCTGGGCAGCGAGACGTTCATCGCACTCGTCGATGCGGCCAACGCCCCGTATCGCGCCGATCTGCGCCAGCTCGGCCTCAAGGTGCTCTGCACCAACCGCGATTTGCCGCTCATGCTTTCGACGGGCACGGGTGCGTCCGATTTCACGCTGGGCGTGGAAGCGCCGGTGGAAAGCGTGCGCTGCGTGAGCGGGCCGAGCCGGCCCTTGCCGTCGTTCGCGCACGGCGCGGTGGCCTGGCGGCTGCTGAGCCATCTTTCGTTGAACTACGGATCGCTGCTCGACTCGGACGCCTCGACGGGCGCACGGGCGTTGCGCGATCTGCTGAGCCTCTATTGCCCCGTCGACGATCCCGCCGCGCAGCGCCAGATCGAAGGCGTGCGCTCGATCGAGGCGAAGCCCATCACGCGGCGGCTGCCCGTGCCGGGACCGATCGTGTTCGGACGCGGCCAGCAGGTGAGCGTGACGCTCGACGAAACGGCCTTCGAAGGTTCGGGCGCCTTCGTGCTGGGCGCGGTGCTCGCGCGTTATTTTTCCCTGTACGTCTCGATGAATTCGTTCACCGAGACCGTGGTGCGCACGACGGCGCGCGGCGAGATCATGCGCTGGCCGGCGAGGGCGGGACAATGCTGGACACTGTGACCGTGCTGCGGCTGCTCGAAGACGAGGCCTGGCGCTTCGACTTCTTCCAGGCGGTGCGCCTGATCGAAAACGCATGGCCCGAGCGGCCGCGCGTGGGCGAGTCGCTGCGTCCGCGCGACGACGCCGTGCGCTTCACGCAGCGCCCCGAGCTCGTGTTCCATCCCACGACGCTGGCCGCGTTTTCACAACATGGTCATGGTGAGGGGGGCATGGCGCCACGCCTTGCCGTGAACTTCTTCGGCCTGCTCGGTCCTCACGGCGCGCTGCCCACGCATCTGACCGAATATATCCGCGACCGCGAGCGCAACGCCGACGACCCCACGTTCGCGCGCTTTCTCGACGTGTTCCAGCACCGTATGGTGAGCCTGTTCTATCGGGCATGGGCCAACGCGCAGCCCGCGGTGAGTCTCGAACGGCCAGGGCGTGACCGCTTCGCGATGTATGTGGGCGCAACGTTCGGCATGGGCGAGACTTCACTGCGCGAGCGCGACGCCGTGCCCGATTTCGCGAAGCTCCATTTCGCGGGGCTGCTCGGCGCGCCCACGCGCTCGGCCGCGGGGCTCGCGCTCATCCTCACACGTTTTTTCCGGCTGCCCGTGTCGATCGAGCAATGGGTGGGCCACTGGATGCCGCTGCCGGCCGAGACGCGCACGCGCATGGGGCTGCGCGACGGCTCGTCGGCGCTCGGTGTTTCCACGCTGCTGGGCGCGCGCGTATGGGATTGCCAGCACAAGTTCCGCGTCGTGATCGGGCCGCTTTCGCTGGCCGACTACGAACGCTTCCTGCCCGGCGGCGAGAGCCTCAAGCGGCTCGTCGACTGGGTGCGTAACTACGTGCGTGATGGGCTCGACTGGGACGTGAACCTGCAACTGCGCGAGGCCGACGTGCCGCGCCTGAAGCTCGGCCGCCACGCGCGGCTCGGGCTCACGAGCTGGGTGCTCAGCGGCGCGGCGCAGGGCGACCAGCGGCAACTGAAGCTCAATCCCGCGAGCGGCGCCGCGGTTCAGGCCAATTCGCGCAAGGAACATAGCCCGGCGCATGAAGCGACGGACGAAGGAATCGACGCAAGAACGCAGGCGCGCACGCGCGAGCCGGCACGGGAAGACGCGCCAGGCGCTGTAGCGCACGCGGCGCTCGACATTCAACCGGGAGAATGAGGACATGGCCGAAATCAAGCGTGCAGCGCTCTTTGGCAAGCTCAACCAGCTTGGCTTTCGCGCGCTCGAAAGCGCGAACATGTTTTGCCGTTTGCGTGGCAACCCCTATATCGAGCTCGTGCACTGGTTCCATCAGATCCTGCAGTTGCAGGACTCGGACCTCCACCGGCTCGTGCGTCACTATGGCATCGATCCCGCGCGGCTCGCGGGCGATCTCACGGCGGCGCTCGACCGGTTGCCGCGCGGCGCTTCGTCGGTCACGGATATTTCCTCGCAGGTCGAGGAAGCCGTCGAGCGCGGCTGGGTGTTCGGCTCGCTGATGTTCGGCGAATCGCAGGTCCGCACCGGCCATCTGATCGTCGGACTCCTGAAGACCCCAACGCTACGCAACACGCTCTATGGCATCTCGCGGCAATTCGAGCAGATCAAGCTCGACGCGCTCTGCGAAGAGTTCGACCGCCTGCTGCGCGATTCGCCCGAAGCGGCGATGGGCGCGAGCGACGGCTTCAACGCGTACGCCGGTGCCGAAGCGGGCGCCGGACCCGACGCCGCCGGCATGGCGCCCGCGGCGATGGGCAAGCAGGAGGCGCTGCGCCGCTTCACCACCGATCTCACCGGAGAGGCGCGCAGCGGCAAGCTCGATCCCATCGTGGGCCGCGACGAGGAAATCCGCCAGGTGGTGGACATCCTCATGCGGCGGCGCCAGAACAACCCGATCCTCACGGGCGAGGCCGGCGTGGGCAAGACGGCCGTAGTGGAGGGCTTCGCGCAGCGCATCGTCGCGGGCGACGTGCCGCCCTCGCTGCGCGACGTCGAGCTGCGCACGCTCGACGTGGGCCTGCTGCAGGCCGGTGCGAGCATGAAGGGTGAGTTCGAGAACCGGCTGCGCCAGGTGATCGAAGAAGTTCAGGCCTCCGAAAAGCCGGTGATTCTGTTCATCGACGAAGCGCATACGCTGGTGGGCGCGGGCGGCGCGGCGGGCACCGGCGACGCCGCCAACCTGCTCAAGCCCGCGCTCGCGCGCGGCACGCTGCGCACCGTGGCGGCCACGACCTGGGCCGAGTACAAGAAGCACATCGAGAAGGACCCCGCGCTCACGCGGCGCTTCCAGGTGGTGCAGGTGGGCGAGCCCGACGAAGAGAAGGCCATCCGCATGATGCGCGGCGTCGCCTCGACGATGGAGCAGCACCACAAGGTGCAGGTGCTCGACGAAGCGCTGGAGGCCGCGGTGCGGCTTTCGCACCGCTACATTCCGGCGCGCCAGCTCCCCGACAAGTCGGTGAGCCTGCTCGACACGGCATGCGCGCGCGTAGCTGTGAGCCAGCACGCCACGCCGCCTTCGGTGGACGATGCGCGCAAGCGTATTGCCGCGCTCGAAACGGAGCTCGAGATCATCGGCCGCGAGACGGCGGTGGGCATCGAGACGCGCGAGCGCGAAGCGGCAGCCAGCGAAAAGCTCGCGGTGGAGCGCGAACGGCTCGCGCAACTCGAAGCGCGCTGGGAGACCGAGAAGGGCCTGGTCGAGCGCATTCTTTCGTTGCGCGCGCAACTTCGCGAGCGCACGGGCAAGGTGGAAGGCGGCGCGGCTGCGCCGGGCGAGGGCGCGGCACCCGCCGCCGATGGCAAGAGTGGCGCGGAAGGCGTGCCCTCCTTCGATCCCGAGGCGCTGCGCGCCGAGCTGCGCGACTTGCAGGCGCAGCTCGCGAGCCATCAGGGCGAGGAGCCGCTGATCCTGCCCACCGTGGACCGCCAGGCCGTGGCCTCGGTCGTGCAGGACTGGACCGGCATCCCCGTGGGCCGCATGGTGCGCAACGAGATCGAGAACGTCCTCAAGCTCGCCGAGAATCTGAACCGGCGCATCATCGGCCAGGGCCATGCCACCGAGATGATCGCGCGGCGCATCCAGACCTCGCGCGCGGGCCTCGACAATCCGAACAAGCCGATCGGCGTGTTCATGCTCGCGGGCACCTCGGGCGTGGGCAAGACCGAGACCGCGCTCGCGCTCGCCGAAGTGCTCTACGGCGGCGAGCAGAACGTCATCACGATCAACATGAGCGAGTATCAGGAGGCGCACACCGTGTCCTCGCTCAAGGGCGCGCCGCCGGGCTATGTGGGCTACGGCGAGGGCGGCGTGCTCACCGAGGCCGTGCGGCGGCGTCCCTATAGCGTGGTGCTGCTCGACGAGGTGGAGAAGGCGCACCCCGACGTGCACGAGATCTTCTTCCAGGTATTCGACAAGGGCTGGATGGAGGACGGCGAAGGCCGCGTGATCGACTTCAAGAACACGCTGATCCTGCTGACGACCAACGCGGGCACCGACCTCATCACGAATCTTTGCAAGGACCCCGAACTGATGCCCGATCCGGAAGGCATCGCGAAGGCGTTGCGCGAGCCCTTGCTCAAGGTGTTTCCGCCCGCATTGCTCGGGCGTGTGGTGACGATTCCGTATTACCCGCTCTCGGACGAGATGCTGGGCGCGATCATCCGCCTGCAGCTCTCGCGCATCGAGAAGCGGCTGCGCGTCTCGCACAAGGTGCCGTTCCTTTACGACGACGAGGTGGTCAAGCTGATCGCGAGCCGCTGCACGGAGCTCGAAAGCGGCGGACGGATGATCGACGCGATCCTGACCAACACCTTGCTGCCGCGCGTCTCCACGGAGTTCCTCACGCGCATGATGAACGGCGGCAGCGTGACGAAAGTGCAGGTGGGCGCGCGCGACGGCGAGTTTGTTTATACGTTCGACTGAGCGTCTTTGGGTTGATTGCGGGTTGACCAGGAATCGCATGCAAAAGCGCACAGGGGAGAAAGACCATGCCTCAACAGGTCAGCATGGGGGCCACGCTGCAATGCTCGTTCGGCGCCGCGCCGTCGAGCCTCGTGGTGCTGCCCGTCAATCAGGTGATGGGCGAAGGGCCGCCCGCCGCGAACATCATGGACCACGTGCCCATGGTCAACATCATGCCGTTCGGCGTGTGCTCGTCGCCGGCCAATCCCCAGGTAGCCGCGGCCACGGCGGCGGCCATGGGCGTGCTCACGCCCATGCCCTGCATTCCCGCGACCTTCTCGCCCTGGGTGGCGGGCGCGCCCACGGTGCTGCTCGGCAACCAGCCGTCGCTAGACAATGTCTCGAAGTGCATGTGCAACTGGGGCGGCGTGGTGACGATCGTGAACCCGGCCACGGTCAACACGATGATTCCCTGACATGACCTCGCAAGATACCAACCGCCACGTAACGGTGAGCTGCAAGGGAACCACGGCGAGCCTGCTGTTCCTGCGCATGACCGGCAGCGACGAACTGGGGCGCCTCTCCGAGTACCGCGTGGACCTGCTGTGCGAGCAGAACAGCGTCACGCCCGCGCAGGTGCTGGGCCAGGACCTGTCGATCGCGCTCACGCTGCCCGCGGGCGGCGAGCGGCAGTTCAACGGCATCGTGACGGTGTTTCGCATGACTTCGCCGGGCAACCAGCAGTACGGCAGCATGGCGGGCTATCAGGCCATCGTGCGCCCGCGCCTGTGGCTGCTCACGCGCGGCTCGCATTGCCGCTTCTACTACGAGAAGACGGTGCCTGAGATCGTGATGAGCGTGCTCAACGACTACAACGTGGACGTGACGAACCGCTGCACGGCAACCTACTCGAAGCGCGAGCACTGCGCGCAGTACCGCGAGAGCGATTTCGACTTCGTGAGCCGGCTCATGGAGCACGAGGGCATTTACTACTATTTCGAGCACGCGCGGGGCCGCGAAACGATGGTGCTCGCCGATGCGGGCGACGTGCACGGCCCGATCCCCGACTACCGCAACGTGCCGTACCGCGACCGCGATGCGGCCGCGCGCGAGGAGATGGAATGCGTCTACGAGTGGTTTGCGGGCGGCGAGCTGCAGACCGGCTACTACGAGACGAACGACTACGACTTCGAAAAGCCCTCGTCGAGCCTGCAGGGCGGTCTGCGTTCGCGCGCCACGCGCACGCAGACCTACGACGCGCCGAGCTACACGATGCAGGAGCACCTGACGGGCCATACCGATCCCACCGACGGCGACCGCTACGCGCGCGTGGGCGTGGAAATCCGCCAGGCGCGCAACGACAGCATCGAAGGCCGCAGCACGATGCGCGGCGTCTGGCCGGGCGGCTTGCTGCAGATGAGCGAGCATCCCGTCGATAGCTGCAACGACGGCTATCTGGTGGTGCGCGCGGTCTACGAGATCAATTCGGATACCTATGTGTCTAACCGGACGTCGCCGGGGCAAAGCAAATTGCCGTTCTTCGACTGCGCATTCACGGCGCTGCGCAAGGACAACCAGTTCCGCGCCGAGCGGCTGACGCCGCGCGCCGTGGTGGGCGGCTTGCAGACGGCCGTGGTGGTGGGCGACAGCGGCTCGGAAATCTTCACCGACGAATACGGCCGCATCAAGGTGCAGTTTCACTGGGAGCAGCTCTTCGAAAACGAGGACAGCCAGGTCACGAACCGCTGCTGGGCGCGCGTGGCCCAGGGCTGGGCGGGCAAGACCTGGGGCATGTTCTTCCTGCCGCGCGTGGGGCAGGAGGTGATCGTCGAATTCATCGAGGGCGACCCCGACCATCCGCTCGTGACGGGCAGCGTCTACAACGCGAGCCTGATGCCGCCGTATACGTTGCCCGCCAATTCGGCCTTCGCTACGATCAAGAGCAACTCCACGCCCAACGCGTCGGGCAACAACGAGGTGCGCTTTCTCGACAAGGCCGGCGGCGAGCAATTGTTCTTTCACGCGCAGAAGGACCACGAAACGTGGGTCATCAACGACGCGCTGATGAACGTCGGCAACGACCGTCACCTGAAGGTCACGGCCAACGAGTACATGCAGGTGAGCGGCGACCGGCACGACCACGTGAGCGGCGCGCAGAACGCCAAGGTGGACGGCACGGCCTCGCTCACGGTGGGCGAGAAGCTGCAGGAGAAAGTGGGCACGGATTACGCCATCGACGCGGGCCAGAACATTCATATCAAGGCGGGCATGAACGTGGTGATCGAGGCGGGCATGAGCATCACCTTGAAGGCGGGCGGCGCGTTCGTGGTGATCGGTCCGAGCTCGGTCGCGGTCTCGGGCATGCCGATCCAGCTCAATTCGGGCGGCTCCGCGGGATCGGGCGACGGCTCGTCGCCCACGGCGCCCACCGACCCCAAGGACGCGGACGATGGCACGAAGAAGATCGAATCATGAAGCGATTTGATCTGGAATCCTGATGGAATGACAGGGCAGAACCGGGTACTGCAATGCAATTGACCAATCCGATCCTCACGCTGCGCGTGGCGAAGTACAACGACGAGCCGCTCGCCGAACCGATCGCCGTGCGCTTTGGTCCGGACGGCGGCACGATTGGCCGCGCGACCACTTGCACGCTGGTGCTGCCGGACCAGCAGCGCGCGATTTCGCGCGTGCATGCGCGCGTGGAGTGCCGTGGCGGCGAGTACCTGCTGTGCGATCTCGGTGCGAATCCGAGCGTGCTGAACCAGCGCGCGCTGGGCGGCACGCGCGAGGCGCGGCTCGCGCATGGCGATCAACTGATGATTGGCGCGTATCTGCTGGAAGTGGCGCTGGCCGAGGGCGCGGCGCAGGACGAGGCGAGGCCGTTCGGGCACGATCCGCTCGCCGGTGTGGACGTGCTGCGCGGCGCGCCGCAAGCGGATGGCGCGGCGCTGCCCGCCGATCCGTTCGCGCCGGGTGGAAGCGGTCTCGTGGGTGGCGTGGGCGCGGGCGCGCTCGATGCGCTGGGCGAGGCGTGCCTGGGCGCCGGCGAGCGCGTGGTGGCGCGGCACGGTTATGCGGGATCGGAGAGCGACCATGTGGCGCCCGAGTGGCAGGCGCTTGCGCCGCCTGCGCTGACGCCGGCTTCTCAGTCTGCTCCGGGCGGCATTCCCGCCGATTACGATCCGTTGGCCGATGCGCTCGCGCAGTGGGAATCGGGCGGCGCGGGGGCGTCGGTGCCTGGCGTAGCGACGCCCGGCGTAGCGACGCCCGGCGTGGCGACGCCCGGCGTAGCGACGCCCGGCGTGGCGACGCCCGGCGTAGCGACGCCCGGCGTGGCGACGCCCGGCGTAGCGACGCCCGGCGTGGCGACGCCCGGCGCTTTTTCCCCTCATGTGCCGCCCGCGATGACGCCGATGTCGCCGCTCGTGCAGCCGCCGATGCCCGCATCTTCGCCATCCTTTGCGGCCATGCCGGGCGCGGCCGATCCGCTCGGTCTTGGCGCTGGTGGGCCGACGGGTTTGCCCGCGAGCTTGTTGGGCGACGCTGAACCGCATGGCGCGTCGCCCTTCGACGATCTCTTTGCGCCGGTGGCACCTGAGTCATCACCTTCCTTCGCGCCGCAAGCGCAGCCGCAGCAGATGCTGCCTTCTGTGACGCAAATTTTTGCGCCCGCTGTGTCGCCACCGCCTGAGGCGCCACCGCCCGCACAAGCGAAGGTCGAAGAAGCGCCGCCGCAGCAGCAACCAACCGCACGAGCGGCCGTGCAGGCACCCGCGCCCGCACCGGCCACACCCGCGCCAACGCCCGCACCCGCCACACCCGTTTCCCCTAACGATCAGGCCGTGCTCACGGCGCTACTCGAAGGCCTGGGACTCGACCCCACCCGCGCCCCGAACCTCCCCGCTACGGACGTCGCGCGGCTCGTCGGCGCGATGCTGCGCGATTCGCTGCGCGGGACCATGGCGGTGCTGCGCGCGCGCTCGATGACCAAGCGCGAGGCGCGGCTCGACACCACGCTGATCGTCGAGCGCGACAACAACCCGCTCAAGTTCTTCCCCGACGTGGACAGCGCGCTCGCGCAAATGCTCACCGGCCGCGCGCACGGCTACCTGCCGCCCGCCGAAGCGGTCGCGCGCGCGTTCGTCGACATCGAATCGCACGAGCTGGCCGTGCTCGTCGGCATGCGCGCGGCGCTCGCACACGTGCTCGCGCGCTTCGACCCGGCCACGCTAGAGGCGCAGTTGAGCGAGCAGGGCGTGCTCGACCGCGTGCTCTCGAACCGCAAGGCAAAGCTCTGGGACCGCTTCGTCGAGTTGCGCGAAGGCATCGCGCGCGAAGCGCAGGACGACTTCCAGAAGCTCTTCGGCAAGGCTTTCAACGAGGCCTACGAGGCGCAGGTGGATGCGCTGCAGCGCGCACGCGAAGCGAGCCGCGCGGCGGGCAACACAGCGGGTAATGCAGCAAGCGACGCCGCCCAGCTCAAACCGAAAACGGGGCCCGCCTGAAAAGGCCGCTTCCTCATACACACGACATACACACGACGACGAGAACAACGTGTCCTGGAACAGCAAAGTCATCTGGTCGGAAGGCATGTTTCTGCAGCCGCATCATATGCAGCAGCACGACCGCTATCTGCAGGCGCAGCTCGAAACGCGCGCGGGCGGCTTGCGCCCCTATGCCTACGGCTTCGCCGCGCTCGAGATCGACGAGCAGTTGCTCAAGCTCGGCAAGCTCGCGCTGCTCTCGTGCTCGGGCGTCTTCCCCGACGGCACGCCTTTCAACTTGCCCGCCGACGACGACCTGCCCGAGCCGCTCGACATTCCCGAGGGCACGCGCAGCATGCTCGTGACGCTCGCGCTGCCGGTGCGCCGCCCCGGCGTGCCCGAAACGGGTAATGAGGATAGCGAAGAAAACTTCGCGCGCCACCGCCGCGCCGATGCCGAAGTGCCCGACAGCAACGACCCGAACGCGAGCGCGGCGCTCGTGGAGATCGGCAAGCTGCGCGTGCGTCTCGCGCTGGAGCCCGACGTGGCGAACGCCTATGCCACGCTCGGCGTGGCGCGCGTGATCGAGCGGCAGCCCGACAATCGCGTCGTGCTCGAAGCCGACTACAGCCCGCCATGTCTCGACTACCGCGTGGCGCCGCGCCTGCGCGCCTTCACCGACGATCTCGTGGGCCTGCTGCACCAGCGCGGCGAGGCGCTGGCCGCGCGCCTCGTGCAGCCCGGCGTCACGGGCGTGGCCGAAATCTCCGACTTTCTGCTGCTCGAACTCATCAACCGCACGGAGCCGCTCGCAGCGCACTTCGCCACGATGGCGGGGCTGCATCCCGAATCGCTCTATCGCATGGTGGTGCAGCTCGCGGGCGAGCTGGCCACGTTCAGCCAGAAAAACAAGCGTCCGGGCGCGTATCCCGTCTATCGTCACGACCGCTTGCGCGAGAGCTTCGCGCCCGTGATCGACGACTTGCGCGCGGCGCTCAGCATGGTCATGGACCCGCACGCGGTGCCAATCCCGCTCGAAGAGCGCAAGTTCGGCCTGCGCGTCGCGCTGGTGCCCGACAAGAACCTGTTCGCGGCGGCCACCTTCGTGCTCGCCGTGCGCGCGCAGATGCCGGCCGAAGCGATCCTCACCGGCTTCGCGCCGCAAGTGAAGATCGGGCCGATCGAGCGCATCCGCGACCTCGTGAATCTGCAACTGCCCGGCATCGGCTTGCGCGCGCTGCCCGTAGCGCCGCGCCAGTTGCCGTTCCATGCGGGCTTCACGTATTTCGAGCTCGACCGTGGCAACGAACTGTGGAAGCAGTTCGCGACCTCGGCTGGCATGGCATTGCACGTCGCGGGCGAATTTCCCGGCCTTGCGATGGAATTCTGGGCGATCCGCCGCTAAAGGCTTCGACCTCTTGCGCAACGGCGCCATCGATTGAGGAGGACGTGCACCGTGTCACCCGACGACCCACGCATGAGCGCCGACCCCGGCGCCACGATCCTGATCCCGACGCCGGGCGGCGCGCGCGCGCCGTTCGTGGCCGCGGCGTCGTCCGTCGCGCCGATTCCAACTGGCGCGGGCGGCCTGAACCCGCTGCTGCGCGCGGCCAATCCGCTCATCGACCTCGCGCTGCCGCTGCGCCAGCTCCCCACGCACCCCGACCTCGAACAGTTGCGCACGCAACTGATTCAGATGATGCGCGCATTCGAGACCCAGGGGCGCGCGAGCGGTTACGACGACGAAAAACTCGGCGCCTCGCGCTACTGTCTTTGCACCTTCCTCGACGAGTCGATTTCGAGCACGCCCTGGGGCGCGGGCGCGTGGGCGAGCCGCAGCCTGCTCGTGACCTTCCATAACGAAGCCTCGGGCGGCGAGCGCTTCTTCCTGATCCTCCAGCGGCTCGCGCAGAATCCCGGCGCGAACGTCGACGTGCTCGAACTGATGTACGTGATACTCGGCCTCGGCTTCGAAGGGCGCTATCGGCTCATCGACGGCGGACGCACGCAACTCGACGCGGTGCGCGAGCGGCTCGAACAGATGATCCGCGCGCAGCGCGGTGCCGTCGAGCGCGAGCTCTCGCCGCAATGGCAGCCCGTGAGCGTGGAGCGCAAGCCGCTCCTGCAACTGGTGCCGCTATGGGTCGCGGCAGCGGTGGCGTGCGTCGTGCTGGTGGTCGTGCATCTCGTGCTGAGCTTCCGGCTCAACGATGCATCGGATACCGTATTTCAGGCGCTGCATGGCGTGCGCGTGGCGCCGCCGCCCGTGCTCGTCGCGAAGATGGAGGCCGCGCCCAAAGCTGGGCCGAAGCTCGCGCAGTTCCTCGCGCCCGAAATCGCCCAGGGCCTCGTGCGCGTGACCGAGCAGCCCGACCGCACGATCGTCGAAGTGAACGGCGATGGCCTGTTCGCCTCGGGTAGCGCCGAGCTTACGTCGACGTATCTGCCGATCGTGCAGCGCATCGGCGACGCGTTGAAGGACGTGCGCGGCAACGTCGTGGTCACGGGCCATACTGACAATCAACGCCTGATTTCCGCGCGCTTCCCGTCGAACTGGCATCTCTCGCAAGCGCGCGCCGAGACCGTCAAGGACCTGCTGGCCGCACGTACTGGCACGCCCGCGCGCTTCACGGCCGAAGGGCGCGGCGACACGGAGCCCATCGCGCCGAACGATACGGCGGCCAACCGCGCGCGCAACCGCCGCGTGGATATTGCCGTGCTCGCACCGGGAGCCACGCCATGATCAAGAAGCTGGTTGACTGGGTGCGCCGCAAAATCGTGCTGTCGTTTCTGGGCGTGCTCGCGCTCGCGCTGATCGTCTGGATCGAAGGGCCGCTGTTCGCATGGGCGGGCAATGCGCCGCTCGAATCGGCCACGAGCCGCTGGATCGTGATTGCGATTCTCTTCCTGCTATGGGCGCTCTACTGGTTCGTGCGCTGGCTGCGTGCGCGTCTCGCCAACGTGAAGTTCACGCGCGTGGTGGCCGAAGGCGCAAACGACGCGGCGCCCGGCAAGGAGCAATCGGACGCCGACGTGAACGCGCTGCGCAAGCGCTTCGAAGAGGCCATGGCCATTTTGCGCAAGTCGCGCGTGAAAGGGCGCTTCGGCAGCCAGTACGTGTATCAGTTGCCGTGGTACATGTTCGTGGGCGCCCCCGGCACCGGCAAGACCACGGCGCTCACGCATTCGGGCCTGAAATTCCCGCTCTCGACGCAACTGGGCGATCAGGCCGTGGGCGGCGTGGGCGGCACGCGCAACTGCGACTGGTGGTTCACCGACGATGCGGTGCTGCTCGACACGGCGGGCCGCTTCACCACGCAGGACAGCTTCGCGGCCGCCGATCAGGCCGCGTGGGGCGGCTTCCTGCAACTGCTGCGCAAGTACCGGCCACGCCGGCCGCTCAATGGCGTGATCGTGGCGGTCTCGGCGCAGGACCTGTTGCAGCTTTCCGATACCCAGCGCGCGTTGCAGGCCGCGGCCGTGCACGAGCGGCTGAAGGAGCTTTATGACCGGCTGGGCACGCGCTTTCCGGTCTACGTGCTGGTGACGAAATGCGATCTGCTGGCCGGTTTCGCCGAGTTTTTCGACGATCTGGGCCGCGACGAGCGCGAGCAGGTCTGGGGCGTGACGTTCGCGTTTGGCGAGGACGGCGATCCCACCAATCCTGGCAGCCCTAACGATATGCTCGCGCAGTTTCCCGTGCAGTTCCATGCTTTGGAGCAGCGTCTGCAGGCGCGCGTGCTCCATCGCATGCAGCAGGAGACGGACACGCGGCGGCGCGCGCTCGTCTACGGTTTTCCGCAGCAGTTCGCGGGGCTCGAAGGCGTATTGCAGGCATTCCTCAATGACGCGTTCGGCGCGTCGCGCTATGAAAAACCGGTGCTGCTGCGCGGCGTCTATTTCACGAGCGGCACGCAGGAAGGACGGCCGATCGACCGGGTCATGAGCGCCGTGGCCGCGGCGCTCGGCCTTCAGCAGCAGGTCTTGCTGCCCGACGCCTCGGCCGGACGCGCGTACTTCATCACGCGGCTCCTGCGCGACGTGATCTTTCACGAGGCCGGAATTGCGGGCACCAATCGCCGGCTCGAACGGCGGCGGGCGTGGCTGCAGCGCATTGCGCTCGGCGCGATCGCGCTCGTCACGCTGCTCGCGCTCGGTGCGTTTTTCATCAGCTATCAGCGCAACGAAGCCTACGTGGCGCACGCGGTGCAACAGGTCGATGCGCTCAAGCAACTCGCGCAGGCCACGCCGCCCACCGACAATCCGCTCGCGCTGCTGCCGCTGCTGAATGCCGCGCGCGACTTGCCTGGCGGCTACGCGCAGCGCAACGCGAGCGCGCCGTGGCTCTCGCGCCTCGGCCTCTACCAGGGCGACAAGCTCGG
This sequence comes from Paraburkholderia sp. J63, assembly GCF_905220245.1. NCBI lineage: Bacteria > Pseudomonadati > Pseudomonadota > Betaproteobacteria > Burkholderiales > Burkholderiaceae > Paraburkholderia > Paraburkholderia sp. J63. The sequence goes on from NZ_CAJMZF010000015.1 coordinate 137,470, forward strand.
GCTGGAAGCGCAGGCGAGCTATCGCCGGCTGCTGGGGCAGACGCTGTTGCCGCTCGTGGTGCGGCGCATGGAAGAGGAGTTGCGGCGCGGCGATGCGAATAACGGCGAGTTCCAGTACGAGGTCCTGCGCGCCTACCTGATGCTCGGCGACCCGTCGCACTACGACGCCGATGCAGTGCGCCTGTGGGCCGACGTCGACTGGCAGCGCGGCCCCTTGCGCGATGCGAGCGACGCGCAGCGCAACGATATCGACGGCCATCTTGCCGCGCTGTTCGAGCCCGCGTTCTTCGACCCCTCGCTGCCGCTCGACAAGAACCTGATCCAGCAGGCGCGCACGAATCTCGCGAAGATGCCGCTCGCGCAACGCATGTTCGATAGCGTGCGGCGCGATCTCGACGCCCAGCATCTGCCCGATTTCAGCGTGGCGGGCGCGGGCGGCCAGAACGCCGCGCTCGTGCTGGTGCGCAAGAGCGGCGCGCCGCTCACGCGCGGCGTGCCCGGCGCATTCACGCGCGCGGGCTATCGCCAGTTCCTCACGCTGCGCGATACGGCGGTGCTCGACGTCGCGCGCGACAACTGGGTGCTGGGCCGCGACGAGCAGGTGCTCACGCCCGCCGCCGCCAGTGACCTCAAGACCGCGATGACGCAGCTCTACTACGACGAATACATTCGCCAGTGGGACGCGCTGCTCGGCGACATCGACGTGGTCCCGTTCGATGGCGTGGACAAGGGCGCGCGCGTCGCGTACGCGCTCGGCAACGCCGATTCGCCGCTGCGCTCGGTCATGGTGGCGGCGGCGCAGGAGACCACGCTCGGCAACATCAACGAAGGCGGCTCGGTGGGCGCGCAGGCGGGGGCGCTCATCAACGGCAAGATCGAGGCGATGAAGAAAAAGCTCGAGAGCGCGCTCGGCAATACGCCCGAGGACAATGTGGGCGGCGCGCCCGCGCAGGTCAATCCCGTCGATGCGCATTTTCAGCCGCTGCACGACCTCGTGGGCAAGCCCGGCGGGCAAGGACCGTCGCCGCTCGACACGCAGCTCGCGGCGCTCAAGGACGCGGCCACCTATCTCCAGGCCGCCGATGCGGCGCGCCGCCAGGGCCTCGCGCCGCCGCCCGGCGACGCCATCGGCAAGCTCAAGCTCGCCTCGCAAGGCGCGCCCGCGCCGCTCGCGGCGGTCGCGAACGACGTGGCCACGGGCGCGACGGCGCTGATGGCGGGCGGCGAGCGCGCGCGCCTCAATGCGCTCTGGCTCGCGAACGTCGGGCAATTGTGCAAGCAGGCGCTCGACGGCCGCTACCCGCTCGTGCGCAGCTCCACGCGCGACGCCGCGCCCGACGACTTCGGCCGTCTGCTTGCGCCGGGCGGCCTGATCGACGACTTCTTCCAGAAGAATCTGCAGAACTTCGTCGATATGTCGGGGCCTGTGTGGCGCTGGCGGCCCGGCACGGAATCGCCTGGCATTCCCGACGATGTGCTCGTGCAGTTCCAGCGCGCCGCGCAGATACGCGACGCGCTGTTCCGTGCGGGCGGACGCGATGTCTCGGTGCGCTTCACGGTGAAGCCCATTGCGATCGATCCGTCGATTACGCAATTCACGCTCGACGTGGACGGCCAGCAATGGGTCGTCAAGCCGGGCGCGAACGAGGGCATGGGCTTCCAGTGGCCGAGCGGCAAGGGCACGGGGCAGGCGCACGTGGAATTCGCGCCGCCCGGCAGCGGCGATGCGGCGCGCGCCGACGGCCCGTGGGCGCTCCTGCATCTGATGGACAAGGCGCAATTGCAGCAGATGGGGCAGCCCGACCGCTTCAAGATCGATTTCGTCTCGGACGGCCGCCATGTTCAACTGGAGCTCGACGCGAGCAGCGTGACGAATCCGTTCCGGCGCGGCATGATCGATCAGTTCCGTTGTCCTGATCATCTATGAGCGAGACGGGGTTTTTCGGCAAGGTGCGCACGCACGGCGACTTTGTCGCGCGAAGGCTGCCGGCGGCGTTCATCGAGCCGTGGGACCGCAGCGTCCAGGCGGGCATGCTCGAAGCGCGGGCGCGCTATGGCGCGCAGTGGTTGCCGCTCTACCTGAACGCGCCGATATGGCGTTTCGCGCTGGGCGCGGCGCTATGCGGCGGGGAGGCGTGGATGGGCGTGCTGATGCCGGGCGTGGACCGCGTGGGGCGCTATTTTCCGTTCACGCTCGCGCGACCGGTTGCGCCGGAACGGCTCGCGAGCGGGCTGCGCGGCGCGCAGGCGTGGTTCGATACAGCGGCCGAGCTTGCGCTTTCGACGCTTGCGCCGTCGTTCGACCTCGAACGCTTCGATGAAGAAGTGTGCGTGCTGGATGGCGACGACGGGTCCGAGCCGCACGACGGCACGCCCTGGCGTTATGCTTGCGTAGCCGAGGGCGAGGAACCGGGCGTTGCGCTGGGCGAGTGCCTTGCCACGCGCGCGGCAGCAGGGGAAAGCCTGTGGTGGAGCGAAGGCTCCGATGCGGTTCCGGCCACGCTGCGCGTGACGGCGGGCCTGCTCGACGGGCCGCATTTCGCGGATCTGCTCGACGCGGCGCAGGCGCCCTGGCAGACGGCGATCGCGCTGCGCCGCACCTGAACCGCAACCCGAGCCGCAATGGAGCGGCTCGATGGCAAGATTGCAATCAACGGAGAGACGACATGTTGGCTTTCATGAAGAACGTTTCGCAAGCGCGGCTGCGGCGTGCGTGGCCCGCCGCGCTCGCCTGCTGCGCCTTTGCGATCGCGGGCGCGATTCAGACCCCGGCCCATGCCCAGGCACAGGTGATGAAGGAGAAGGACATCACCGAGCAATCGATCACCAACGCGCTCACGCCGAGCGAGTCGACCGGCGACGTGCTCACGCGCGGCTTCGTGCTCTCGAATCAGCAGCCGGGCGCGATGTCGGCGAAGGCGAAGCGGCCTGAAAAAGCCCCATCGGCGCAAATACTGATTACCTTCGACACGAACTCCACGGACCTCACGAGCACGGCGCGCGCCGCGCTCGACAGGGTCGCGCGGGCGCTGCAGTCCGACAAGCTCTCCGCATACCGCTTTCGCGTGGAAGGCCACGCCGACCCGCGCGGCAACGCCGATGCGAACATGACGCTTTCGCAGGAGCGCGCCCAAGCCGTGGTCGACTACCTCACGCAGCAGGACGGCATCGCGGCGGAGCGCCTGAGCGCCGTGGGCAAGGGCTCGAGCGAGCCGCTCAACACGCGTAATCTTGCGGCGCCGGAAAACCGCCGCGTGACGATCGTGACCGTCACCGATTGAATCAGGTGCCGCACTCGCGCATGCCGTCCGGATCGGCGGGGACTTTATCGCGCACACGCATCGGCGTCCTGAACGTTGCATATGCAACGTTCGTGTGCTGGTGCGCCGGTTTCGCTACGCCGGGATTCGGGGCCTCGGGGGCGTCGGGCACACCGATGCCAACGGGAACGTTGAGCGCGCAGCTCGCCGATGCGTTCGCGCCGCATCCCGCGGTGGTGCGCTTGCCGCTCGCGCAGCTCGCAGGCGCATTGCCGCTGGGGCCGACGCTGCGGCTCTACGCCATCACGGACCAGGCCGGCCTCTACGTGCTCCATGCGCCGAGCCTCGCGGCGCAGGGCGCGATGTTCTCGCGCGTGGTGGCGCTCGTGGAGCGTCGCGATATGCCGCGCGATCGCGTGGTGTCGATGAACGCCATTGCCGCGAACGCGCGCCGCTTTGGCGAAGACCCCGCGGGGCTCACGGCGGGCAACAATTTCAGCACGTCGCAGATCGCGCAGTTCTTCGAGGTGGCGCAGCGGCAGCACGCGAGCCTCACCGAAGGCGAGCGCGCGTTGCAGACGCTGCTCACGCAATGGGGGCTCATCCGGCAGGAGGCGGGCGCGGGAGGACCGGCCTGGCGCGCCGCGTCGCCGCATGATTTCCTCATCACGATTCCAGGCACGGGCAAGGGGCCGGCGGGCGAAGTGATCGACACCGAAGTGCGCGCAGCCATCCTGAGCCATGAGCTCGGACATTGGCGCTTCTTCTCCGATCCCGCTTATGCCCATGCGTGCCGGACGTTCTGGTGGCATCAACTCACGTACACCGAGCGCGAGGCGCTCACCGACGAGCTGACGAGCATGGGCTACGACCCGTCGGACCGCATCGTGATCGACGAGCTACAGGCCTATTTGCTGCACACACCCGCACGCTATATGCCGCTCGCCGATCTGCCCGGTGCGGGCGGCGTGGATATCGCGCGCGTGAAGCGGGGGCTGGAGCTCAGCGTACGCAATGCGGGGCAAAACGCGGGACAATAGCGTTTTCGCTTACGACTGTCACGCCAGCATGCAGAACGATACTCGCGCCAACGCCCCTTCCATGCCCGACGCCTGCGCCGAAACGAACACGAGCGCCGCCACCGAGCTGCCCGGTCGCGCGAACTACACGCAGTTCGCGCAGCGCTATGCGCAAATCGCGCCGGAAAAGCCGCACAACGCGCTCTATGAACGGCCGGCCACCGCTGCGTTGCTGGGCGATGTTTCGGGCCTTGACGTGCTCGATGCAGGCTGCGGGCCCGGCATCGTCAGTACCGAAATGGCGCGCGCGGGTGCACGCGTGCACGCATTCGACGTGACGCCCGCGATGGTCGAGCTCGCGAAGTCACATTGCGCGGACTTGCCCGTGGAGGTGGTGCAAGGCGATCTGGGCCAGCCGCTCGCGTGGCTCGCCGATGAGCAGTTCGACCGCATCGTCTGCTCGCTCGCGCTCGATTACGTGGAGCATCTCGCGTCCACGTTCGCGGAGTTCCGGCGCGTGGCGCGGCCCGGCGCACTGCTGGTGTTCTCGATGGCGCATCCCATGCGCGACTGGATCGACACGCGCACGCGCGGCGGCCGCCCGTACTTCGAGACCACGCGCTTTGGCCTGCACTGGGGCGGCTTTGGTGAGCCCAAGCCCTATGTGGAGGCGTATCGCCGGCCGCTCGCCGATATCGTCAATGGACTCACCGCGAGCGGCTGGGCGATCGAGCAACTCATCGAGCCACTGCCGCAGCCGGAAATGAAGGCAGTGGCGCCCCGGCTTCATGCGGAGCTTGCGCTGGCGCCGGCGTTTCTCTGCGTGCGGGCGCGCCGCGTGTAGCACGCCACGCGGCGCGGTGCGCCTGCCTCAGCGGCGCCCGGCCGCCGCCGAAAGCGATTCTTCGAGCGCGGCCACGCCGGCAGGCAGATCGACGTTCGCACCGAGATCGCACATCGTGCGGCCGAGCGCATGGACGGTACGGAACAGATGGTGCTCGCGGCATTGCTCGCCCATCTGCCCGATGCGCACGATGGGGAGTCCGAACGATCCGGCAATCTCCACCTGATACTGCTGCGAGATGTGGCTGCATACGTCGCGCGGCGTGACGCTGGCGGGCAACGCAATGCCGACCACGGAATTCAGGCGGCACGCCTCGGGCGTATAAAGCTCGAGGCCGAGCGCCGCCACGCCGCTCTGGAGCGCGAGCGAGCAGCGCTGATGCCGCGCGAAGCGCTTTTCGAGCGTCTCCGTGCAGACGAGCCGCAGCGCCTCGTGCAGTGCGAGTACGCCCGAGACGGGCGCGGTGTAGTGATAGCCCGCGTTGTGCCAGAAGTTCTCGGCGAGTATCGCGTCGAGACACCAATGCGTGTTGGGCACGCTACGCGCGCGCACGCGCTCCCACGCGGCATCGGAAAACGCAATCAGCGAAACGCCGGGTATCGAAGAAAGCCCTTTCTGGCCGCCGGTAATTACTACGTCGATGCCCCAGGCGTCCATCTCCAGCGGCATCGTGCTCAGCGTGCAGACCGCGTCCACGACGACCAGCGCGCCCGCGGCCTTCGCGATGCGCACGACGTCCTGCAACTGGCGGTTCCAGACCGTGTTGGACGTCTCGCCGTGGACCACGGTGACGACTTCGGGACGCGTGCGTTCGATGGCCTGCGCGAGCGCATCGAGCGAGACGATCTCGCGGTCGGCCACTTCGAGCGTGGTGACTTCGGCGCCGACGCGCCGCGCCATCTCCGCCATGCGGCCGCTGAAGAAGCCGTTCACGATGGAGAGCACGCGCGTGCCCGGCCATGCGAGATTCGAAACGGCCATCTCCATGGCCGCCGAGCCAGGGCCGGCCACGCCGAGCACCCAGTTCGAGCGCGTCTGGAACACATAGCGCGCCATGGTCTTCACCTGGTCGATGACGCGCGCCATGGTGTCGCCGAGGTGATTGATGACGACCGAGTTGGCCTTCGCGACGGCGTCCGGAATGGGCACGGGGCCCGCGCCCATCATGAGGAGCGGCTCCTCGGGCAGGATGCTGGTGAGCGGGTCCACGCCGGGGCAGGGGACCGGCAACGCCGCGGCGGCCGCCGCCGCCCGTTGCTGGGTCAGGGAGTCGGTGGGGCGCGTGTTGTCGGTCATGATGGGTTCCTTTGCGGTGCTGGGAAGAAATGCGCGCACGTGGGCGGCGGGGAAAAGCACAGTGTTCTCCCTGGCCGCCAGTAAAACCATATACAGTTGCGCGGATTTTATCTGAACAGTGCACCGTTGCGTCCGGCACGCGGCGGCGTCCTATAATCGATTGCCTGGCCTGCGCGCGCAGGGTGCGAGTGGTGCGCCACGGCGCGCAGTCCGCATCGACATCGCAATCGACATCATCAAGGGGACAGCAGCATGCCGCAATTCGCCGTCGACAATCCATTTCTCGAAACGCTTGGCGTGAGCGTCGCGCAGTGGCGCGAGGGATACGCGGAACTGCTCATGCCCATCGACGCCTCGAAGCTCAACCGCCAGGGCGTGCTGCAAGGCGGCGCGATCGCCACGCTGCTCGATGCGGCGGCGGGCTACGCGGGCCTGTTCGCGGAGCCGGGCCAGCCGCCGCGGCACGGCTTCACACTCTCGCTCACCACCAACTATCTCGACAAGGGGCTCGGGCAGTTCGTGCGCGCGAAGGGCTTTCTGGAGCGCGGCGGCCGTTCGATCTTCTTCGCACGCGCGGAAGCGTGGGTGGATGACCGCGTGCTGATCGCGAGCGCGCAGGGCACGTTCAAGTATTCGAAGACGGTTTGAGTGCGGCCTCGCCGCATCGCTTGCATTTGCTTCGGAATCCATAGGAATTAGCCAGAAAAAACCCGCCGATCGTTGGCGGTTTTTTTGTGCCTGATCGCCGGGCGTTCAAATTCCTGCGGTCTGATTCGTCTTGGGAAAGAGGGGCTCACCGGAGCGGCCCACGGCCGCCGGCGATGAGTCGATGCGGCCAATCTTTCTCCCGGGCCGCCCAATCATGCGCAATCACGCGCGGTTACGGGATGATCCACAGGAGAGGTGGCATGGCGGAAATTTTGGGGCAAGCCGACAACGCGGTGACGTTTCTTGGCGTCCAGTTAGGTCATAACGTGGAAGTGCCTTACTCCGTGGAAGAGGACACAAAGACGCCTCCCGGGCTGACGTTGACGCTGCGGCGTGCGGAGCCGTATTTGGTGCTTGATGGAGACCTGGCGCCGGGGAATCGAATTGACGGCGGCGGTGTCGCGGAGAATATCGCCCACCCCAAGCGAGGCCTCGAAGACGCGTTGGTTGGCCGGGCAAGCGGCGTCATGAATGGCATTCGCATGAGCGGGACGAAACAAAGCATCTGCACGGGATACATGATGCTCCGGTTCACTCGCCGCGCCGCGGTGGCGGATACGGCATCGTCTTCGAAAGATCCGAAAGCCCTGAAGAAACTGCGGGATCTTCAGCGCCGTATCCAATTGGGAGAAGTCGTTGTGCCCGACGGTCCGGTGCAGGATCTCGTGCTCGCCACTGCCTATAACATCACTCGGGAAGACACCCGGCAGGAGAGGTATGACGTGCAGGCCAAAGGGAAAAGCGGGAGCCAGGTGCACGTCGAGCAGATCCTTGCCTACAAACTGCGTGCTTTCCTCGAATACCTCTCGACGCTAACGGTCGGTCACGAGCAGCCGTTCAATCTTGCCGACATCGATATTGCGGGACATGTGGCATTTTCGTTTTCGGACGGGACGCACACCAGCAAGGCCTGCGAAGCGTGCGAGGCAGTGTGGAAGGGTCTCAGGCAGAAGTATCCCTCCACGGCGCACATCGAGATCAGCAAAGACTGAATGACCGCAGATCCTCACGCTTACGCGACGCGTGTGCGGACCCAACCCGGCACGACCTCCACGCAACCGCGCCGATCAACCCAGCAGCAGCGCGTCGTCGTCGAGCTTCTCGTGGCGCGTCTGTTCGAACATGCGCAGCAGGTCCGGCACGTCGAGCCCGCGGCGTTCGTCGCCGGACACGTCCAGCACCACCTGCCCCTGGTGCAGCATCACGGTGCGCTGGCCGTAGTCCAGTGCCTGACGCATGCTGTGCGTGACCATCATGGTCGTGAGCTTCGCTTCCTCGACGATGCGTGCGGTCAGCTCCAGCACGAACGCGGCCGTCTTCGGATCGAGCGCCGCCGTATGCTCGTCGAGCAGCAGGATGCGCGAAGGCTGGAGCGAGGCCATCAGCAGGCTCACGGCCTGGCGCTGGCCGCCCGAGAGCAGGCCGATGCGGTCGGTCAGGCGATTTTCGAGGCCGAGATTCAGGAGCCGCAGCTTCGCGCGAAATAGTTCGCGGTCCTGCTTTTTGAGCGCGGGACCGAGGCCGCGACGCTTGCCGCGCGCCATCGCGAGCGCCATGTTCTCTTCGATCGTGAGCGCCTCGCAGGTGCCCGCCATTGGGTCCTGAAACACGCGCGCGACCAGATGCGCGCGGTCCCAGGCCTGCTTCCTGGTGACGTCCTGGCCGTCGATGGTGATCTTGCCGCTATCGACCATCTGGTCGCCGCTGATGGCGTTCAGGAAGGTGGACTTGCCCGCGCCGTTCGAGCCGATCACGGCCACGAACTGGCCCGTGGGAATCTCGAGCGTGAGCCCGCGCAGCGCGCGCGTTTCGATCGGCGTGCCGGGGTTGAACGTCAGTTTGAGGTCTTGTGCGCTGAGCATGGCTTAGGCCCTCCCGTTCTTGCGCGCGAAGAGCTTCTTGCGCGTGGCCGGCAGCACGAGCGCGATCGTCACGAGCACGGCGGTGACCAGGTTCAGGTCCTGCGCCTTGAGGCCGATGAAGTCGCTATTGAGCGCGAGCGCAATGAAGAAGCGGTAGAGAATCGCGCCGAGCACGGCCGCGAGCGTCGTGAGCACGAGACGGCGCGCGGGCAGAATGCTTTCGCCGATGATGACCGCGGCGAGCCCGATCACGATGGTGCCGATGCCCATCGAGATGTCCGAGCCGCCTTGCGTTTGCGCGAACAGCGAGCCCGCGAGCGCGACGAGCGCATTGGAGAGCGCCATGCCGGCGAGCGTCGCGCGGCCCGTGGCGATGCCCTGGGCGCGCGCCATGCGCGGGTTGGCCCCCGTCGCGCGCAGCGCGAGGCCGTATTGCGAGGAGAAGAACCAGTCCACGCCGAATTTGGCCGCGAGCACCACGACGATCAGCGCGAGCGGACGCAGCACGTAATCGGGCAGCCACGCGGGCTGGATCATCGTGAAGACCGTGGCTTCGGAGATGAGCGGCACGTTCGGTGCGCCCATCACGCGCAGGTTGATCGAGTAGAGCGCGATCATCATGAGAATGCTGGCGAGCAGGTCCATGATTTTCAGGCGCACGTTGAGCCAGCCGGTGACGAAGCCGGCGAACGCACCCGCGATCATCGCGCAGAAGGTGGCGATGAAGGGATCGTGGCCGTTCGCGATCAGCGTGGCGGCAACGGCGCCGCCCAGCGGAAAGCTGCCGTCGACGGTGAGGTCGGGAAAGTTGAGGATGCGAAACGAGATCAGCACCCCGAGGGCGACGAGGCTGAAGATCAGGCCGATCTCGAGCGCGCCCAGTAGCGAGTAGAGGGACATGGGGAAATCCTGTTGCGGTTTCCGGCGGGCCGGATGGGCTCACTGCGATGACCATGGCGGTGGTCGCCGCGCCGGATCGGACGCCGCCGGCGCGCGGCCTGGGTGAGGCGGCGTGCCGGCGGTCGCGGGGGCCCGTTTTGGGCGGGTACGTTCTTTACGGCTCGACTAGCATGGTTGCGCCGGGTTTCGGCGGCGCGTTCCGTGGCGCGTCGGCTTCGCGCGCCTGCGTCATGCGCTTGCGTCGTGCATTGCCGTCACGCGTTTTCGGCACGCATTTGCGTGAATTCCGCGCTGTTTCCGCGAAATTTCCGATCGGCAACGCGACGGCTCGTGCGCCTCCGCAGGTCGCTGCGCGCTTACTTCACGACCGTGGTGGCGTCCTTGAGCAGATCGTCGGAGAGCTTCACGCCTTGCTTCTGCGCCGCAGCCGGGTTCACGTACAACTGCAGCTTGTTGCTGGTTTCCGATGCGATCGCGCCGGGTTTTTCGCCCTTCAGGATGCGCACGACCACCTTGCCGGTCTGATGGCCGAGGTCGCTGTAGTCGATACCGAGCGCCGCGATGGCGCCGCGCTTCACGCTGTCCGTGTCCGCGGCGATGAGCGGGATCTTCGCGTCGTCGGCGACCTTCACGAGCGCCTCGTAGGCCGAGACGACGTTGTTGTCGGTGTTCGTGTAGATCACGTCGACCTTGCCTATCAGGCTCTTCGCCGCCGGGCCGATGTCCACGGTGCGCGGCGCGGCCGCTTCCTTGAGCGTCATGCCCTGTTGCGCGAGCAGCGTCTTGAGCTGCTTCACGACCACGACCGAGTTCGCTTCGCCGGGGTTGTAGACCATGCCCACGTTCTTCGCGTTTGGCACTACGCGCTTGATGAGCGCGATCTGCTTGTCGAGCGGGAGCTTGTCGGACACGCCGGTCACGTTCGTGCCGCTCGGCGCCCACGTCTTCACGAGCTGGGCGGCAACGGGATCGGTCACGCCGGAGTAGACCACGGGCACCGTCTTCGTTGCGGCCACAACGGCCTGCGCCGAAGGTGTGGCGATCGCGACGATCGCGCTCGGGTCGTCGCCCACGAACTTGCGGGCGATCTGCGCGGCCGTGCCGGTGTTGCCCTGGGCGCTCTGGTATTCCCACTTGAGGTTCTTGCCTGCGTCGTAGCCGGCGGCCTTCAGTTCGTCGCGCACGCCGTCGCGGATGGCGTCGAGGGCGGGGTGCTCGACGATCGAGAGCACTTCCACGGTCGCGGTGTCGGCCGCGTGAGCGGCGCCGGCGGTGAACGTGAGCGCGGCAGCGCCAGCGATCAGGGTAAGGGTGGCGGCCTTGGCGGCTTGCGTGAAGCTCTTCATTCTGTTTGATCTCCCCCGAATGGTCGGTTCTTTCGGTTCTGAACGGGTATGGACCGCGGCGCGGCAGCGCGACCGGGCGGGCGCGCGACGCAGCCCCCGCGCGCCGTGCGCCGCGAGTGGCGCGCAAGACCGGCGGCGAGGCAGCGAGCATACCATTGCCTTTCACGGGTCCGGAACGTGCCTCGCGCGGGTGGTGCATGGATGCGACGGTGTCCTGGCCGCGCGCCGTAAATCTCATTGGTGATTTTTGGGAAAAATCGGCGACGTGCCAAAAATTTTCCCGATTTCCGTCTGGAAATAATAGGTACGCGCGCTTCGTATCGCTGGGATCTGATTATTCCGATTGCACACTATTCATTGAAATGAAAATGTAATTTTTGTTAATGAAATCAATGAGTTGGCGCGATTTGCATTTAGGGTTTGCACTATATGCGCCGCGAGATTTCCCGCCGTTTTTCGCATCTCATTAAAATGATGCCTGTTATCAATAAATATATTAGAACGGCCTCCAGCATGATTTTCAGAAAATAGAAATTCACACTCAAAATTTCGTATCGGAAACCGGTTTCCCCAAGCCGCCTCCAGACGGGCCTCCAGCGGCTTCCCGATGGCTTCGAAACCCCTTTCGTGCCGATTTTTCAAGGGTTTTGAGTCGCTCTCGGGCGGTTTTCATCAATTGACATATATCAATATGTCGGTCGATATCCGAAAAAACCCTCGGTTGCGGAAAACGCGGTTTTATTGATAGCATCCGCGGGTCGCTGATTTTGGCCGGACCACCTTTCCGGTTTGAAATGCAGTGAACGGGGCAGGCGGATCGCTTGCGCAATAGAGGTTGTATCCACAGTCTCTCCGAACTGAAGCCGCTACCAGGCGGCCGATACTTGCCGGGCCCCGTTGCGTCTTGTGTTTTTTGGCCCGTCCTTGTTGTCCTCCCCGCGCAGTCCTTGGGGTGCTGTTCGTGTTCGTTTGCGCAGGTCATGCCGTCTGCCCGGTTGACCCGAAAACAATCGAGGAGCTCCTGATGACGCCGTTGTCCCGCCTTAACCGCCTTACCTCCTTTTCCGTGGCCGCCGCGCTGCTCGCCTTTGGCGCCGCTGCAAACGCCGACACCGTGAAGATCGCCATCGCCGGCCCGTTCAGCGGCCCGGTTGCCCAGTACGGCGACATGGTCAAGGCGGGCGCCCTGACCGCGATCGAGCAGATCAACGCCGCTGGCGGCGTGAACGGCAACAAGCTCGAAGCCGTCCTGATGGACGACGCATGCGAGCCGAAGCAGGCCGTCGCCGTCGCGAACAAGATTGTCTCGCAGCACATCCAGTACGTGGTCGGCCACGTCTGCTCGGGCTCGACGATCCCCGCTTCGGACATCTACGAGAACGAAGGCGTGGTGATGGTCACGCCGTCGGCAACGGCGCCGCAGCTCACCGAAGGCAAGAAGCGCCAGTACATCTTCCGCACCATCGGCCGCGACGACCAGCAAGGTCCGGCCGCCGCCGCGTACATCATCAACAAGGTCAAGCCGAAGAAGGTCGCGATCCTGCACGACAAGCAGTCGTATGGCCAGGGCATCGCCACCTCGGTGAAGGCCGCGCTCGACAAGGCGCATATTCCCGTCGTCGTGTTCGAGGGCATCAACGCAGGTGATTCGGACTACTCGGCAGTCGTCACCAAGCTCAAGTCGCAAGGCGTGGACTTCGTCTACTTCGGCGGCTATCACCCGGAAATGGGCCTCCTGATGCGCCAGTCGCGTGAGCAGGGCGTGAAGGCCACGTTCATGGGGCCGGAAGGCGTGGGCAACAAGGACGTGACGGCAATCGCCGGCCCGGCTTCGGAAGGCATGCTCGTCACGCTGCCGGCCGACTTCGCTTCGGACCCGGCCAACGCCAGGCTCGTGAAGGCCTTCGCCGACGCCAGGCGCGACCCGAACGGCCCGTTCCAGATGCCCTCGTACGCCGCGGTCGAAGTGATCGCCGACGGTATCGCAGGTGCGAAGAGCACGGACCCGACCAAGGTCGCGGCCTGGCTGCACAAGAACACCATGAGCACGCCGATCGGCAAGGTGGAGTACGACGCCCAGGGCGACCTGAAGTCGTTCCGCTTCGTCGTCTACACGTGGCACAAGGACGCCACCAAGACCGCCGCGAACTGATCCTGGCGCTGCACGTTGCCTGACGCCCCGCCGCCCGAGGCGGGCGGGGCGCCTTCATGCAAGTTGTGTGCGCAACCAAATCAAAAAGATCGACACGGTTTCAAAGGTCTCTCATCGGCTGCACGGCCGCGGGGCTCAACGCATGAATGATTTTCTTCCGCAGTTCACCCAGCAGCTCGTCAACGGGCTTACGCTGGGTGCGATCTATGCGCTGATCGCCATCGGCTACACGATGGTCTACGGCATCATCGGCATGATCAACTTCGCTCACGGCGAGATCTATATGATCGGCGCCTATGTGGGCCTCGTCACGCTCACGGCGATCGGCACCTCGGCGGGCTATCCGCTGCCGCTCGTGCTGGGCGCGGCGCTCATCGTCTCGGTGCTGGTCACCGGGCTCTACGGTTTCGCGGTCGAGCGCGTCGCGTATCGGCCGCTGCGCGGCGGGCCACGGCTCGTGCCGCTCATCTCCGCCATCGGCATGTCGATCTTTCTGCAGAACTACGTGCAGATCGGGCAGGGCGCGCGCGACGTGTCCGTGCCGGAGCTCATCTCCGGCGCGCTCGAGTTCAACATGGGCGGCAGCTTCGACGTGACGATTCCGTATGCGCGCATGCTGATCGTCGGCGTGACGCTCGTGCTGATGGTCGCGCTCACGCTCTTCATCTCGCGTTCGCGCATGGGCCGCGCTTGCCGCGCCTGCGCCGAGGACATGAAGATGGCCAACCTGCTCGGCATCGACACGAACCGCGTGATCTCGTTCACGTTCGTGCTCGGTGCGATGCTGGCGGCGGTGGGCGGCGTGCTGATCGGTCTCACGATCGGCAAGCTCAACCCGTATATCGGCTTTATCGCGGGCATCAAGGCGTTCACGGCCGCCGTGCTGGGCGGTATCGGCAGCATTCCGGGCGCGATGCTCGGCGGCGTGCTGCTCGGTCTTGCCGAAACGTTCGCCTCGGGCTACATGCCGGCCGAGTACAAGGACGTCGTGGCGTTCGGCCTGCTCGTGCTCGTGCTGCTGTTCCGTCCCACCGGCTTGCTCGGCAAGCCGGATGTCGAAAAGGTGTGAGGGCGATTGCAATGAGTCAGACTGTTTCGGTTCGCATGGCCGCTGCGCAGGGCCCGTCGTCGTCGCAGACCGTGAAGGGCGCGCTCGCCGCGGCCGTCGCGACGATCATCCTCACCGCACCCATCCTCGGCCTGCAGCTCACGCTCGACGGCTATCAGGTCGTGCTGCACCAGCACTGGCGTCCCGTGTGGATTGCGGCCGCCGTGGTGTTCGTGTTCCAGCTCGCCAAGCCGATGTTTGTGCGCGCAACGAGTTCGGTGCGCTTGCCCAAGGCGCCCGCGCTCGGCGCGCGCCAGCAGCGCGTAGCGATCTGGGTGCTGCTCGCGTTCGGCGCGGTGTTCCCGTTCATGGGCTCGCGCGGCGCCGTGGACGTGGCCACGCTCGCGCTCATCTACGTGATTCTCGGCCTGGGCCTGAATATCGTGGTGGGCTTCGCGGGCCTGCTCGATCTCGGCTACGTGGGCTTCTACGCGGTGGGCGGCTATACCTATGCGCTGCTCAACCAGTACTTCGGCTTCACGTTCTGGGAGTGCCTGCCGCTCGCGGCGCTCGCCGCGGCCACGTTCGGCTTCGTGCTCGGCTTTCCGGTGCTGCGCCTGCGCGGCGACTATCTCGCGATCGTGACGCTCGGCTTCGGCGAGATCATCCGCCTGCTGCTCAATAACCTCACGAGCATCACGGGCGGCCCGGACGGCATCTCCAGCATTCCGAAGCCCACCGTGTTCGGCTATGAGATGGCGCGTCATGCAAGCGTGGAAGGTGCGAAGACGTTCAACGAACTGATTGGCATTCCGTACGATGGCGAGCACATGGTGATCTTCCTGTACCTGCTCGCGCTGGTGCTGGTGGCGCTCACGCTGTTCGTCACGAGCCGCCTGCTGCGCATGCCGATGGGCCGCGCATGGGAGGCGCTACGCGAAGACGAGATCGCGTGCCGTTCGCTCGGCCTGAATCCCACGCGCATCAAGCTCTCCGCGTTCACGCTGGGCGCTTCGTTCGCGGGTCTCGCGGGTGCGTTCTTCGCGGCGCGCCAGGGGCTCGTCACGCCCGAGTCGTTCACCTTCATTGAATCGGCGCTGATTCTCGCCGTGGTGGTGCTCGGTGGCATGGGCTCGCAACTGGGCGTGGTGCTCGCGGCCATCCTGCTCACGGTGCTGCCCGAAGTCGCGCGCGGCTTTGCCGAATACCGCATGCTGATCTTCGGTCTGGTGATGGTGCTGATGATGATTTGGCGTCCGCAGGGCCTCTTGCCCGCAAGCCGTCCGCACGTGGAGTTGCCGCAATGAGCGCCCAAGCGTTGTTGAAAGTAGCGGGCCTGCAGATGCGCTTCGGCGGTCTGCTTGCCGTTGACGGCATCGATTTCGACGTGCGTCCGAACGAGGTGTTCGCGATCATCGGGCCGAACGGCGCGGGCAAGACCACGGTGTTCAACTGCGTGGGCGGCTTCTACAAGCCGAGCGCGGGCGACATCGTGCTCGACGGCCACGCCATTACCGGCCAGCCGAGCCATCAGGTCGCGCGGCGCGGCCTCGTGCGCACGTTCCAGAACATTCGTCTGTTCAGGCAGCTCACGGTGCTGGAAAACCTGATGGTCGCGCAGCACCTGAAGGTGAACCGCAACATGCTGAGCGGCCTCTTTGCGACGCCCGCATACCGCCGCGCCGAACGCGCGGCGCTCGAACGCGCCGCGTACTGGCTCGAGCGCGTGGGCCTGAAGCAGGTGGCCAACCGCGAGGCGGGCACGCTTTCGTATGGCCACCAGCGCCGCCTCGAAATCGCGCGCTGCATGATTACCGATCCGCGTTTGCTGATGCTCGACGAACCCGCCGCGGGCCTCAATCCGCAGGAGAAGATCGAGCTCCAGCAAATGGTGGACGGCTTGCGCCACGAGTTCGGAATCTCGGTACTCCTGATCGAACACGATATGAGCCTCGTGATGGGCGTATCGGACCGCATCCTCGTGATGGAGCACGGCAAGCCGATCATGATCGGCCTGCCCGACGAAGTGCGCAACGACGCGCGCGTGATCAAGGCCTATCTCGGAGAGGACTGATGCTGAAGCTGGAAAAGGTCCATACCCACTATGGCGCCGTGGAAGCGCTCGCGGGCGTGTCGATCGAAGTGAACAAGGGTGAGATCGTCACGCTGATCGGCAGCAACGGCGCCGGCAAGACCACGCTCATGATGACGGTGTGCGGTACGCCGCGCGCCTCGTCGGGGCGCGTGACGTTCGAAGGCGAGGACATCACGCGCAAGTCCACGCACGAGATCATGCGCAAGGGCATGGCGATCTCGCCCGAAGGCCGCCGCGTGTTTCCGAGCCTCACGGTGCTCGAGAACCTGCAGATGGGCGGCTTCTTCGCCTCGCAGCACGAGATCGACGCGGGTATCGAGCATGTGTTCAAGCTGTTTCCGCGCCTGAACCAGCGCGCGAAGCAGCGCGCGGGCACGATGTCGGGCGGCGAGCAGCAGATGCTCGCGATTGGCCGCGCGCTGATGAGCAAGCCGCGCCTGCTGCTGCTCGACGAGCCCACGCTCGGTCTCGCACCGCTCGTGATCGCGCAGATCTTCGACATCATCCGCGCGATTCGCGAGGAGGGCGTGACGGTGTTCCTCGTCGAGCAGAACGCGAACAAGGCGCTGCACGTGGCCGATCGCGGCTATGTGCTCGAAACGGGGCGCGTGGTGCTCGCCGATAGCGCCGACAATCTGCTCGCGAACGACAATATCAAGCGCGCCTACCTGGGCGGTTGAGCGCCTCTCGCGCAACGGCTCGACGCCATCGCGGCCCGCGCAATCCACCGCACTCGTGCGGCGATTGCGCGGGGCCGTTTTTCATCTGGACGCCCGCTTGAGGGTTGCCGTGTCGCAACAGGCAAGTGCATTTGTTTGCCAATAGACCAATAAACTTTCAAACCGGTTTCAATTCGATGCGATTTTCTTTCCGGTTGTTACGATGGGACTGACATGCGTAACCGATACTGGACAAGCGGGCCGCGCTCACGATAATTGAGCGTTTCGCGAAAACACGATGCGGCATGCACCGTGTGCGAAAGTATCTGAGTCATACCGGAGAGTGATTGGATGTCTGAAGAGTATGAAGTGCACGGTCCGCACGATCATGCGGTCGAGCACGCGGCCGCCGGCCACGGCGGCCATGGCCACCATGGCATGGAGGAGCGCGATCCGTTTCCGGGCCGCATGGCCGTGATGACCGCGATTCTCGCGTCGATCGGCGCGATCCTCGCCTACCAGAGCGGCAACAGCGAGAATCTCGCACTCTACTACAAGAATGAAGCGGCGATTCGCAAAACCGAGGCCGCGAATCAATGGGCTTATTACCAGGCCAAAGGCGAGAAACAGAATCTCGCCGAACTGGGCGCCGCGCTTTCGGCGCTCACGCCCAATTCAACCGAAGCCCAGCGCCGCTTCGCCGCCGATGCCGATCGTTATCGCAAGCAGAAGGAGCCGATTCGCGCGCAGGCCGAGTCGATCGAGAAGCAGGTGGCACGGGACGACGCGCGCGCCGAGGAACTGCTGCACGGTCACCATCGCTGGGCTCAGGCGACCACGCTGATTCAGATTTCAATCGCGCTCACGGCAATGACGCTGCTCACGCGCAGCCGGTGGCTGCTATGGGCCTCGCTGGGCGTTGGCGCCGTTGGCGTGGTGATGGGCGCGCTGGCGTTCTTCGCGTAGCCGTTGCGTTACGCTGCGGACGCTTCATCCGCCGCACACGATGGCCGTGAGCAGCAGCGGCACGACGGAGTGCACGGTCGCGTCGCTATTGGCCTCACGCACGCGCGTTCGGACCGATTCCGCGGGCGCGGAGACCACGACGCCATAGAGCGGCGCGTCGATTTCCTTGCCCGCGCCGCGATGGAACAGCGTGTCGTCGCGCGCATAGCCGAGCACGACGTAAATGGGAAAGCCGAAGGCGCTCAGGCGTGCGCCGTGCACGGGGCGAAATGCGTTGACCGAGTTCGCTTCCACCCGGCTCGGTTGCGGGTTAATGGACTTTTCTTCAATCAGCGCCGAAATGAATTCATGCGGATTCGATTTGCAGTCGAACTGTTGGTCGTGGGATTGCGCTTTCGCGAGGTGCGGCACGAGGAGGGCGGCCAGCCCCGCGCAAAGCGCACAAAGCACGACGTGGAGGGGCATGACGGAGATTCGGCGCTGGTTCATGGCAGTGACTTGCATTCCGCTTGAACTCATTCGACACCCAAACGCCGCCGGTGTTCAAGCGGTGCGGCACGGAAATTGCGCACTTCTGCGCCACACCGCACATTCAGACTCACTTCGGAACTCAAAAGACGGCCGCCGCACGTGGCCGCCTTGCGACTTCCGTTAAAGCATCGATTTCGCCTGGGTCAGGATCTTGTCGCACACCTGCTTCGTGGCCGCTTCCTTCAGGCCGTTGCCGGAGAGGTCGAGCTGCGAGCCGTTGCCGGCCGTGAGGATGCCGTTGGTGCCCTGCTGGTAGCCGCTGTCCGTGGTGGACGCGCCGCCGGGCAGCTTGCTGAGCAGAGAGTCCTTCACGCCGCTCGCGGAACTGGCGTTGAGGTAATTGTTCTTGATGCAGTACTGGAGCAGCCCCGTGACGTTGCCGACGCTGCCGGAAGTGAGCGAGGAGCCCGAGAGCGAGCTGCCGAGGCTGCCGAGACTACCCATATTGCCGGCCGCGCCCGAAGTCGAGCCGCTGCCGCCCGCCTGGTTGAGCAGGTTGCCGAGCTGGGCCTGCGCGGCATTCCACGGCGCGAGCAGCGCGGCGGCGACGCCGGCCACGGCAATCAGGGCGCTGGCGCCACGCAATGCGGAAGTATGCATACACGAATCTCCTGAATAGCTAACGGATTGATAACTGAGGCTTTCGTACTATAGACGGATTCGTCGCGCGGCTTTTGCTGCGTGGCCGCGGCATGAAGGCGCGTAACTCGGTGGGGCGCCGCGTATCGCGCATCGAATGCGCGTATCGAACGCGCGTTCGTGTGCGCGTGTTCATCGCGGCCATGCCGCATGCGCGCAGCATGAAATAGCGGTTGCAACTCGCCAGAGCGGTGGGTTTCATCGCCATGTCATTTGTTGCGGGCACAACTGAGTTTATAAATCAGGCGCGCCTGAATAATGCCGCCGAACAGGAATGCGCGATGGGTGTAGCCAGATAAACAAAGTGGCGAGCCGCATCGAGAGTGGCGGGTCTGGCACGAGAGGCACGCAAACGCTTGCATCGAGTTGCCGGGGGCAGGGCAATGCACAGGGTTGGCAAAAGCGCGAAATATCCCTTGCAGCAAGGGGTTTTCGAAGTCGAGAGGGCGCTCGCAAGCAAGTTGACAAGTGCGAACGGGCATAATTCGGGCCACGCAAAGCGTTACTTTGTTTCTAACCGTAACACTTATTACGGCCCTCCTCATCAGCTGGTTTCAGGTGGTATGCTTCCTGCACAAATTCTCCCTTGCACGAGTGAGACCACGTTCTTTGCGTCAATTCCGTGAATACACGCACTGCCAATGTGCAAATGAAGACGCAAATGAACAAGTCATATAAGCCTATGGTGCAACCGAGCACGCCAATGCGGACAGCAAGATCCGCAAGCGACGGCTCCGTCACTGCAGCCCCGGTCCGGCTGCGTGGAGAAAAGCATGAATTTCGAAGAACTGAGCGATGACGAGTGGATGCTGGTGTCCTCGCTCGTATCCGATGAACCTCCCATACGGCTGAACCGCCGCGGTCGTCCGCGCGCGGAGCCGCGCGTCGTTGCGAACGCCGTGCTGTGGATCTTGACGACCGGTGAATCCTGGTCGCGTCTGCCTGCGCGCTATCCGTCCGGCCCGACCTGCCGGCGCCGTTTCGAGGAATGGCACGTGAGCGGCACGCTCGGCGAACTGGTCAAGCTGCTCGTGCAGCGCGGCCGCAGCTTCGTCTATGTGCCCGAGCCCGTGCAGCCGCAGGCGGCGGTGCAGAACGCCCAGGCGGTGCAATCCGTGACGGCCGTGGCCGAAGAAGTCGTCGAAGACGACGGTCTGCCCGCGGTCTACTGGAAGAGCCCCGAGGCATGGCAGGCGCCTGCGTCGGTCGCCGACGCGCCGCTCGCCGATCCTATCGAGAGCATGACGCGGCAGCTCGTGAGTCTGGACGACGGGCTCACGCGGCCCGGCAAGCCGGCTCACTCGCAGCCGATGCCACATCGTTCGCAACCGGCGCATGGGTCGGGTGCCGTGCCGCGTCAGGCCGACGCGAGCGCGAGCGCGCCCGTTGCCGGCCGCACCGTCGTGCCCGACGAATCGTTCGAGTCTTCCGGCGATGCGCCATGGACGAGCGCCACGCCGCAAGCCGTGCAGATCGTGCAATGGCGCGGCTACGAGATCCATTTGAGCGTGGAGCCCGCGCGCAACGACATGTATCGTGCGGCCGTGGAAATCGTCAAGGACGACAGGCGCGTGGAGCGCTCGGGCCTCATTGGGCCGCCGTTCGGCGATGGCGACACGGCGCGGCACTATGCGTTCGACTGGGCGCGTGAATGGATCGAGCGCGAGATGCCGGGCTTCGACGATGGCGCTGCTGGCGGCGTTTCTGCGTCCGCCAATGGCGCGAGTGCGGGTCCCACTGCGGCGCTTCCCTATGCTCCGGGCGCCGTCGTCACGCGTGCCATGCCCGCCACGGCTTCCACGGCGGTGAGCGCGGCCGTTGCCACTGCAGTTGCCAGCTCCGTTGCCGCCAACGGCACGGGCAGCGTGCGCATCGCGCCGCTGCAGCGCTACACGGCGACCGGCATACTGCGCAGCGGCGGCGAAGCACGCGATGCTTCCTCCGCAAGCAGTGCGAGCGCCGAACGCCGCCACCACGCCTTGCGCCACAGAACGCATCTGGGCTGAGCGCGGGCGCCCCCTGGCGCCCATTCGCCTCTTCGCTTCCGAGGTTGCTGCATCGCTTGTCGAGCGCCCGTTATCCATCGCCGTCTTGCACATTTGCTGGCACAAGCGGCTGTAGCGGTGGGATATTCGCACTCCAGAATGATCGCCGCTACAGCCGCCAGTGATGTCTCCGTCCATTTCCCAACTGTCTGTTGCGTCTATTGCGTTTGTTGAGGGGCGTTCTGCGTCGCCCCTTACCCCACGTTAGCCCAACTTACTGCCGGCCATACTGATCGTCGAGACGCACGATGTCGTCTTCGCCGAGGTACGAGCCCGATTGCACCTCGATGATCTCGAGCGGCATCTTGCCGGGATTCTCGAGGCGGTGCGCCACGCCCAGCGGAATATAGGCTGATTCGTTCTCCGAAACGATGAAGCGCTCTTCGCCGCGTGTGACGAGCGCCGTGCCGCGCACGACGACCCAGTGTTCGGCGCGGTGATGGTGCATTTGCAGCGAAAGGCGCGCGCCCGGCTCGACCACGATGCGCTTGACCTGGAAGCGTTCGCCGCTGTCGACGCTGTCGTAGTGGCCCCACGGGCGATGCACGAGACGATGCGCGACGGCTTCGCTGCGGCGCTGCGACTTCAGGCGCTGAACGATCTTCTTCACGTCCTGGGCACGCGAGCGGTCGGCCACCAGCACGGCGTCGGCGGTCTCGACCACCACGAGATTCTCGGTGCCGAGACAGGCGATCAGGCGTCCGTCCGAATGCGCGAAGGTATCGCTGGCGCCTTCGAACATCACCTCGCCCTGGGCCACGTTGCCGGCATCGTCCTTCGAGGCGACTTGCCAGACGGTGTCCCACGAGCCGAGATCGGTCCAGCCCGCGCAGAGCGGCACGACCACGGCGCCTGCCACGGTGGTGTCGCCCGAAAGCGGCTCCATCACGGCATAGTCGATCGAGTTGGAGGGCGAGCGCGCAAAGGCTTCGCTGTCCACACGGAAGAAGTCGCCGTCTGCGTTGCCGTGCTCGACGGCGGCCGTGCAGGCCTCGTAAATCGCGGGCTGGAAATGGCGAATGACCTTGAGCCAGGTGCTCGCGCGCATGATGAAGATGCCGCTGTTCCACCAGTAGCGCTGCGAGGCGACGTACTGCTGCGCGAGCTCGAAGTAGGGCTTCTCGACGAAGCCGTTCAGGCGTCGCGCGCCAGCTTCGCCGTTTGCCTGATCTTCGGCTGCGAGCGGCTCGCCCACGTGGATATAGCCATAGCCCGTCTCGGGACGCGTGGGCACGATCCCCATCGTCACGATCTGGCCGTTGGCCGCATGACGCACGCCGTCGGCAACGGCGGCCTGGAATGCCGCGAGGTCCGCGAGCGCATGATCCGCAGGCATCACCACGAGAATGCCGTCCTGCTGGTCGGCGACCACGGACAGCGCCGCGATGGTGAGCGCCGGCGCCGTGTCGCGCGCAAGCGGCTCGAGAATGAGGCGCGCTTCCTTGCCCGCCGCGCGAACCTGGTCGGCGGTGGTGAAGCGGTGCTCTTCGTTGCATACGATCATCAGCTTGTCGGCGAGCGTGACGCGTTCGGCGAGCGCGTCGAGACGGCCTGCCGTATCCGCGAGCAGCGAACGCTCGCCAACGAGGTTGATCATCTGCTTCGGGTATTGTTCGCGCGACAGGGGCCATAGCCGCGAGCCCGCGCCGCCTGCCAGCACCACGGGGCAGACTTGCAGCGCACTGCGCGATTCGGCGCGCGTATCAGCCGCGTGTGCCGATGTCGTTGCGGAACCCGTATCCGTCATCTCACTCTCCTGAAAGGCGTTTCGGTTCTGCGATTTGTAGCATGCTTAAAATCGATATAAATAGATTCGTAAAGAAGAAAACGGAAAATATTCGAATCAAATTGAAAATAACGAATCCGTCACAATCGGAGACGAATAAAAAATCGAATAAAAATGACGAGACGGCCCCGGTGAGGAAAAAATTAATCGGGGTCCGGTGCCGTCGACACGGCAAAAATTTCCGCTTCGGCAACGCGCCGGCAGGCGTTGCAGCCGCAACTTGCGGAAAACGTTGCCGAAAAAATCACACCAAAAATAGACAGTTAGCCACGAAACATTTGGAGATACTTTTGGGCGTTGCGCATTCAATTTTTATCGTGCTTTATTAGGGTTTATTCGGATGCGCTTTATCGGCGCCGGGCGAGCCGGTGCACTTTCCTGTTTCCTGATGTTTCCTGTCGCGGCGGCCATGATGCATAGCGCGTGGCTGCAATTCTTTTTTTCTAACCCGAGGTGCCGGACATGCTGAGCGTTCTTGCCAGAATCATCGATGTTGCCGCCATCGCCGCCGGCGCGCTGGTAGCGGCCGCTCTGCACCACGGGAAATTCGCGGCGCTTTCCGATATGGAGAGCGTGGCGCTCGCATTCAACTGCGTGCTCGCGATCTGGATGTTCCCGGCGTTCGGCATCTATCAATCGTGGCGCGGCAAGTCGCTCTACGTGCTCGCGGCGCGCGTGTGCGCCGCGTGGATCGCGGTCGAGTGCACGGGCATTCTGCTGTCGTTCAGCGTGCACCGCGCCGATTCGCTTTCGCGCATCTGGCTCGCCTATTGGGTGGTCGCGTCGGTCGCGTTCCTGATCGTTTCGAAGACGATGGTGCACATGGTGCTGCGCAGCCTGCGCCGCGAAGGCTACAACCAGAAAGCGGTGGCCGTGGTGGGCGATCATCGCTACTCGCGCTTCCTGATCGAGCAAATGAAGAGCCGTCCCGAGGCCGGCTTTCATCCCGCACTCGTGTTCGACGAGAACAGCGATGCCGATGGCGAGGCGCGTCTCGCTGGCGTTCCCGTCGAGCGTAACTTGCAGGCCATGCTCGAATACGTGCGCGAGCACGACGTGCGCGAACTGTGGCTCGCGCTGCCGATCACGAAGGAGCGCACGATTCATCGCATCGTCATGGCACTGCGCAACGATTTCGTGAACATCCGTTTCATTCCGGACGTGCGCAGCCTGTCGTTCTTCAGTCAGCCCGTGGTCGATCTGCTCGGCGTGCCGGCCATCAATCTCGCGGCGTCGCCGGTCACGGACCTGCGCGTGCTGCCCAAGCGCCTGTTCGACATCGCGTTCGCAGGCGCCGTGCTGGTCGCGCTCGCGCCGCTGCTGTCGGTCATTGCGCTGGCGGTGAAGCTGACCTCGAAGGGGCCGGTCTTCTTCAAGCAGCGCCGCAAGGGCCTCGACGGCAACGAGTTCGAGATCTACAAGTTCCGCTCGATGAAGGTCCATGCGGAAGTGGCGGGGCAAGTCACGCAGGCGCGCCGCAACGATCCGCGCGTCACGCGCGTGGGCGCTTTCCTGCGCCGCACGAGCCTCGACGAACTGCCGCAATTCATCAACGTGCTCAAGGGCGAGATGTCGGTGGTGGGGCCGCGCCCGCACGCGCTCGCCCACGACGACATCTACAAGGACCTCGTGCGCGGCTACATGGCTCGCTATCGCATCAAGCCCGGCATTACCGGCTGGGCGCAGGTCAACGGCTACCGCGGTGAAACCGACCGCGTGGAAAAAATGCGCGACCGTGTGCGCTTCGACCTGCACTACATGCAGCACTGGAGCTTCGGCCTTGATCTGCGGATCGTGGCGATGACCATGTGGAAAGGCTTCGCAGGCCAGAACGCATATTGAGCGCGCCGGGCACGAGCCGTCGTCAAGCGGTGCATAGGCACTGTAAGTAACGGTGACGGCGCGGCCCGGATGGACACCAACAGGCAATCACATTTGAGGTGGGCATGAATCTGACGATCATTGGCAGCGGTTATGTGGGTCTCGTGACAGGCGCGTGTCTGGCCGACATCGGCAACGACGTGTTCTGTCTCGACGTGGACCAGCGCAAGATCGATCTGCTCAATCAAGGCGTCGTGCCGATTCACGAACCGGGCCTGCAGGAGATCATCGAGCGCAACCGGCGCGCGCGCCGGCTCACGTTCTCGACCGATGTCGAGGCGGCCGTCGCGCATGGCGACGTGCAGTTCATCGCGGTGGGCACGCCCCCCGACGAAGACGGCTCTGCCGATCTGCAATACGTGTTGACGGCTGCGCGCAATATCGGCCGCCATATGCAGGGCTTCAAGGTGATCGTCGACAAGTCGACGGTGCCGGTGGGCACGGCCGCGCTCGTGCGCGACGCGATCGCCTCCGAGTTGCGCAAACGCGGCGAGAGCCACATGTACTCGGTGGTCTCGAACCCCGAGTTCCTCAAAGAGGGCGCCGCCGTGGACGACTTCGCGCGCCCCGACCGCATCGTGCTGGGCTGCGACGACGACGTGCCCGGCGAGCGCGCACGCGAATTGATGAAGCGCCTCTACGCGCCGTTCAACCGCAATCACGAGCGCACGCTCTACATGGACGTGCACTCGGCCGAATTCACGAAGTACGCGGCCAACGCCATGCTCGCCACGCGCATCTCGTTCATGAACGAGCTTGCGAATCTCGCCGACCGCGTGGGCGCCGACATCGAGGCCGTGCGTCGCGGCATCGGCTCCGACCCGCGCATCGGCTACGACTTTCTCTATGCGGGCTGCGGCTATGGCGGCTCGTGCTTCCCGAAGGACGTCAAGGCACTGATGCGGACTGCTGAGGATTTCGGCGAGCCGCTGCAGATCCTGCGCGCCGTGGAAACGGTGAACGACGCGCAGAAGCAGGTGCTCGCGCAGAAGATCGTCACGCGCTTCGGCTCCGATCTCACGGGCCGTACCTTCGGCCTCTGGGGCCTCGCGTTCAAGCCCAATACCGACGATATGCGCGAAGCGCCGAGCCGCACGCTGATTGCCGAGCTGCTCGCGCGCGGCGCGCGCGTGGTGGCCTATGACCCCGTCGCCATGCCCGAAGCGCAGCGCGTGCTCGCGCTCGATCTGGCAAAGACGCCCGAGCAGCTCGAACGCCTGGCCTACGTGCAGGATGCGATGGACGCGGCCAGCGGCGCCGATGCGCTGGTGGTCGCCACGGAGTGGAAGGTGTTCAAGGCGCCCGACTTCGAGACGCTCAAGGAGCAGTTGAAGACGCCGATCGTGTTCGACGGGCGCAATCTCTACGACCCGCTCGCGCTCCAGGAACTCGGCATCGAATATCACGCGGTGGGCCGCGCGAGCGCCACGCAAGCGAGCCGCGCACGCGCGGAAGCCGCCACGCAGACGCGGGTTCCGGCGTAGCGACGCCCGGCGAACCGCCGCAGCTTACGCAGGTAATAAGGAAAACTGAGGAGTCACCAGGCCATGTTCAAGGACGTATTGATCGTCTGCCACGCCAATGTCTGCCGCTCGCCCGCGGCGGAACAGCTCTTTCGCACGCGCTTGCGCGAGCAGGCGGGCGAGCGTGCGGGCGCGTTTCATTCGGCGGGCCTGCGCGCGCTGGACGGCGAGGATATGGACCCGATGATGCAGCGCCTGCTCGCGGAGCGCGGCGTGGAGGTCGGCGAGCATCGCTCGCGCCGCCTCACGCGCGGCCTCGTGCGCCGCGCGGACCTCGTGCTCGTGACGGAGCGCCGCCAGGTGGGCGCCGTCGAGCGAATCGAACCGACCGCGCGCGGCAAGGTGTACGCGCTCGGTAATTGGGAAAACTCCGATGTCGCCGATCCGCATGGCCTCGACGAGGCCGCGTATCGCGAGAGTCTGGAATTGATGGATCGACTGGTTAAGGGATGGCTGAGCCGAATATGCCAATGAGAAAACTCAATCTGATGACTGCTCTGGCGTTGAGCGCCTTCGTCGCCGCGTGCTCCACGGCGCCCGGCAACTACCTCGACACCTCGAGCCTCAAGGAAGAGCCGAGCAATCAGCCGCAGCAGCAGTACGACGTGCATCTGATTACTTCGCAGCTCGTCATGCAGCAGGCCCAGGCCGCCGTTGCGGCGCAGAACCACGATCTGCCTCCGGGCAAGTTCGCGAATGCGTCCGACTACGTCTATCACATCGAGCCCCAGGACATTCTGGGCGTGACCGTCTACGACCACCCCGAGATCTCGACGCCGCAAGGCTCGACCTTCTCGTCGGGCGGCAACACCACGCAGACCGTGGGGCAGGCGCTCACGCAGCCGTACACCAACGCGCTGCCGGGCGAGGCCGACCCGTACGGGCAGACCGTGTCGAAGGACGGCACGATCTACTTCCCGTTCGTGGGCCGCGTGCACGCGGCGGGCAAGACGCCTGGTCAGTTGCGCGACCAATTGGCTTCGGGTCTGGGACCGTACATCAAGAACCCGCAAGTGGACGTGCGCGTGCTTTCGTACCGCAGCCAGAAGATCCAGGTGACCGGCGACGTGAAGACGCCGGGTCCGCTCTCCATGAGCGACGTGCCGCTCACGCTCGTCGACGCCATCACGCGCTCGGGTGGCTATACCGACAACGCCGACATCAACCGCGTGCGCCTCACGCGCAACGGCAAGCTCTACGTGCTCGACGCGAATCGCATGCTCAATGGCGGCGACGCGAGCCAGAACGTGCTGCTGCAGGACGGCGACATCATCAATGTGCCAGATCATTCGGACAGCCGGGTATTCGTGATGGGCGAAGTGAAGACGCCGATCCAGACCAACCTGATCCGCGGCAAGCTCACCATTGCCGACGCGCTCACCTCGGCCGGCGGCATTCTCGACACCGACGCGAACCCGCGTCAGATCTTCGTGATGCGCGGCATGAAGGACAACCCCACCCAGCCGGAGATTTACCGACTCGATATGACCAAGCCCGACGCGATCATGCTGTCGTCGCAATTCCAGCTGCATCCGCTGGATGTCGTGTACGTCGGCACTGCCGCTTCGGCCACCTTCAACCGTCTGTTGCAAGAGGTGCTGCCTTCGGTCGAGACGGCCTTCTACCTGAAGCAGCTCACGCGCTAAGCGCGCGCGGGCGTTCTCTTCTCGCAACATGAATTGAAACGGGATCGAATCGTGAGTATGCAACAAGCCATCAGTCAGCCGGCCCCGGCGGCCCGCACAGAGGAAGAGGACGTTGTCCTCGGCCAGTTGCTGCGTGTCATTTTTGACGACATCGGCTGGCTCATCGCGATCGCGGCGGTCGTGATCGGCGCGGCAGTGTTCTATTGCTTCGTCGCCAAGCCGATTTATACGGCCGATACGCAGGTGCGCGTCGAGCAGCAGGATTACACGTCCCAGGCGCTCACGCAGACGCAGTCGGGCGCGAACGTCACCAGCGGCCAGCAGGGCTCTCTGCCCACCGACGCCGAGATCCAGATGATCCAGAGCCGCAGCGTGCTCGAGCCGGTCGTCAAGCAGTTCAAGCTGAACTTCACGGCCGCGCCGGTCTCGCTGCCCATCGTGGGCAGCCTCGCCGCGCGTCTCGCGACGCCGGGCACGCCATCGCGTCCGTGGTTCGGCCTCAAGGACTATGCGTGGGGCGGTGAAGTCCTCAACATCGACTCGATCCAGGTGGCGCCCGAGCTCGAAGGCAAGAAGCTCACGCTCACCGCGCTCGACGACAACCGCTACGTGATTTCCGGACCCGACGGCGGCCGCCTGCTCGAAGGCGCGGTGGGCCAGCGCGAGCAGGGCGGCGGCGTCTCGCTGCTCGTGAACGAGCTCAAGGCGCGTCCGGGTGAGCGCTTCAAGGTCGTGCGCATGAACGACCTCGACGCGGTCACGGCGTTCCAGAACGCCGTCAAGGTGCAGGAGCAGGGCAAGCAGACGGGCGTGATCGACATCTCGCTCGAAGGCAGCGATCCGCAGGCCGCGGCCGATATCGCCAACGCCGTCGCGCAGTCGTATCTGCGCGAGCACGTAGCGAGCAAGCAGGCCGAGGCGAGCAAGATGCTCGACTTCCTGCGCAGCGAGCAGCCGCGCCTGAAGGCCGATCTCGAGAACGCCGAAGCCGCGCTCACCGCGTATCAGAGCAAGTCCGGCTCGATCAACGCGAGCGACGAAGCCAAGATCTATCTGGACGGCAGCGTGCAGTACGAGCAGCAGATCTCGGCGCTGCAACTGCAGATTGCTTCGCTCCAGCAGCGTTTTGGCGACCAGCATCCGGTGCTGATCGCGGCGCGCCAGCAGCTCGCGCAGTTGCAGGGCGAGCGCGCGAAGTACGACACCAAGTTCCGCGACCTGCCGGCCACCGAAGTGAAGGCCGTGCAGCTCCAGCGCGACGCGAAGGTGGCCGAAGACATCTACGTGCTGCTGCTCAACCGTATCCAGGAGCTTTCGGTGCAGCGCGTGGGCACGGGCGGCAACGTCCATATCGTCGACGCGGCCATGCGCCCCGGCAATCCTTCGAAGCCGAAGAAGCTGCTCATCATCTCGGCGGCCTCGATGCTCGGCCTCATCCTCGGCACCGGCTTCGTGCTGATGCGCCGGAACATGTTCAAGGGCATCGTCGATCCGGACCAGATCGAACGCACATTCGATCTGCCCGTCTACGGTCTCGTGCCGCTGTCGGCCGAGCAGGCCGTGCTCGAAAAGCGCGCCCCGGTGCGCGGCGGCAACCGCCTGCGCGAAGTGCTCGCGAACTCGGCGCCCAAGGACCTCACGGTCGAGAGCCTGCGCTCGCTGCGCACCTCGCTGCAGTTCAGCGTCATGGACGCGAGCAATCGCGTAGTGGTCCTGACCGGTTCGGTACCGGGCGTGGGCAAGAGCTTTCTCACGGCGAACCTGGCCGTGCTGCTCGCCCACTCGGGCAAGCGCGTGCTGATGATCGACGGTGACATGCGCCGCGGCGCGCTCGAGCGCTATCTGGGCGGCCCGCAGGCCAATGGCTTCTCGGAGCTGCTCTCCGGCCAGATCGCGCTGGACGAGGCCATTCGCGCGACCGAAGTGGACAACCTGCACTTCATCTCGTGCGGCCGCCGTCCGCCGAATCCGTCCGAGCTGCTGATGTCGCCACGCCTGAACCAGTATCTCGAAGGGCTGGCGAAGCGCTACGACATCCTGCTCGTGGACACGCCTCCGGTGCTCGCCGTGACCGATGCCGCGATTCTGAGCGGCCATGCGGGATCGACGTTCCTCGTGCTGCGCTCGGGCATCCATACGGAAGCCGAGATCGCCGATGCGCTCAAGCGTCTGCGCAACGTGGGCGTGCACGTGACGGGCGGCATTTTCAACGGCGTGCCGGCGCGCGCGCACGGCAAGTACGCGTACGGCTACTCCGCCGTGCAGGAATACCTGAGCGCGTGATGCGCAACGTCGAAAAACCGGAGAAAAGCGCGATGAAAGTGACCGTGCTCGTGCCGACGTATCGGCGTCCTGACGATCTGGCGCGCTGCCTCTCGGCGCTGCTGCGCCAGCAGCGCACGCCCGAGCAGATCGTGGTGGTGGCGCGCGCCGACGACGAGGCCACGCACGCGTGCCTCGCGGAGCACGTGACGCCACGCGTGCTCAACGTGGAAGTGGCGACCGTGGAGGAGCCGGGCCAGGTGGCCGCGCTCAATCGCGGCATCGAAGCCGCAACGGGCGACGTGATCGCCATCACCGACGACGATGCCGCGCCGCACGCCGACTGGGTCGCGCGTATCGCGGCGCACTTCGAGGCCGACGAGAAGCTGGGTGCGCTCGGCGGGCGCGACTGGGTTCACGAGGAGGGCCGCGTGCTCGACGGCGAGCGCACGCTCGTGGGCCGCGTGCAGCGCTCGGGTCGCATTATCGGCAATCATCATCTGGGCGTGGGCGAGGCGCGCGAAGTCGATCTGCTCAAGGGCGCGAACATGAGCTACCGGCGCGAGGCCATCGGCGAGCGGCGCTTCGACCGCCGCCTGCGCGGCACCGGCGCGCAGACACATAACGACATGGCGTTCAGCATGAGCGTGAAGCATGCGGGCTGGAAGCTCGTGTACGACCCGCGCGTGGCCGTCGACCATTTCCCCGCGCCGCGTCCAGGCGAAGATCCGCGCAATGCGCAGACGCTCGCCTCGATCCGCAATGCCGCCTACAACTTCCACCTGATCCTGCGCGCCCATCTTTCGCCACTGCATCGCGAGACGGCGTGGTGGTGGTGGGCGCTCGTTGGCACCCGCGTCTATCCGGGCCTGCTGCTGACGGGCCTGAGCGCAGTGCGCGCGGGCTCGCCTTCCGTCGCGTTCGCGCGCTGGCGCGCAGTGCGGGGCGGCGCGCGCGAAGCACGCCGCGCGCTCGCCTGAGACCGGCGCGTCGCGCGCTGAAAGAGGCCGCGGCCAACTGCGGCCCGCGCCTCACGCGCATTTTGCAATCGATTCAACGGAGGACCTTGAATGAGCGGTACGCAAGTCCACGTCCACCTCTTCTATGGGGCCGATCCGCGCCGTTACCGCAAGGGTGAGAATATCGGCTCCCTCTACGGCTACCATCACGCGGAGTCGGCGGAATTCGCGCTCAATTACGCGCAGGACGTGAGCGAGAGCACGCCGGTGCGCTTCGCGCGCCGCGCGCTGAAGGCCGCGCTCGGCTTCGATTTCATTCACGCGTGGCGCAATCGCCACGCGATTCTCGATTCGGACGTGATCTGGACGCATACGGAGCAGGAGCATCTGGCCGTGGCGTTAGTTCTGCTGATGAATGCGAAGAAGGGCGGCGCGCGCCCGCTGCTGCTTGCGCAAAGCGTCTGGCTGCTCGACCGCTGGCCAGGCTATGGCGCGCTGCGCCGTGCGTTTTATCAGCGCTTGCTCAAGCGCGCCGATTTGCTCACCACGCTCGCGAGCGAGAACGCGGCGCTGTGCGGCGACTATTTCGGCCGTCATGCGCGCCACGTGCTCTATGGGTTGAACACCAACGACTTCCCGCTGCGTCCGTCCTCGCAGTGGAAGCCGAATATGCCCGTGCGCGTGGCCGGCATCGGCAACGATCGCGACCGCGACTGGACCACGCTCGTGGGCGCGCTCGGCAACGACGCGCGCTATCAGGTGCGCATCGCCACGCGCCGGCGCATGCCGGCATCGGCGCGCGCGTCGAATGTGGAGATCGTGCGTGTCTCCGGCATCGAGCAACAGCATGCGCTCTATGACTGGGCGGACATCATTGTCGTGCCGCTGCGCCCCAATACGCACGCGTCCGGCATTACCGTGATGCTCGAAGCGGCGGCGCTCGGCAAGCCGATGATCGTGACGAAGGTGGGCGCGCTCGAAGATTACTTCGACGAAAAGGCGGCATTCTATGTCGAGCCCTTCAACGCACAGCAGTTGTGCGAAGCGGTGAATGCGCTCGTGGACCATCCCGCGCGCGCGCTCGCCCAGGCGCGCGAGGCCTGCGAGCAGTTGAGCACGCGCGATCTCACGACCGAGAATTTCGCGCGGCAGCACGCGCAACTGACGCGTGAAATGATGCGCGAGCGCGACCCGCGCGTGGCGCAGGCCGCGAATAGCGGTATGGCGGCTGGTGCACGCGCTTCAGGCCAGATGCCGGGCGGGATGTGATCATGCGTATTCCGTCCGCTCTTCCGGCACCGCCGCCACGGCCGCCTTCTCGCCCCGTCACGGTGCGGGCGAGCGCGCCTGCACCGGCGCCGGCCGCGCCCAGGCGCCGGGGCCTGCGCCGCGCGCTCGGCCGCGATACGCTGCCCGTGATCGCGCTATGGACCTTCACGACGCTGTTGATCGTCGCGCACCAGGGGAGGGTGCTCACGCTCGCGTTTCCCGCGCTCGCCATCGCCGTGGGCTTCTGGCTCTACTTCGTGAATCCGGTCCGCTATATCGGCTTCATGTGGTGGCTGTGGTTTCTGAGCCCCGAAGTGCG
This sequence comes from Paraburkholderia sp. J63, assembly GCF_905220245.1. Lineage (NCBI taxonomy): Bacteria > Pseudomonadati > Pseudomonadota > Betaproteobacteria > Burkholderiales > Burkholderiaceae > Paraburkholderia > Paraburkholderia sp. J63. Next base: position 170,485 of record NZ_CAJMZF010000015.1, read on the forward strand.
CCGCCTCGCCGACTACGGCAAGGGCGGCTTCACGCCCACGAGCCTGATTCAGGTCGCGCCGCTCGCGGTCACGATGATCAGCGGGCTTTCGCTGCTGCGCTATTACCCGATGCTCGCGCAGCGTCGCGGGCTGCCGATCCTGCTCGCGCTGTTCGGCATCGGCTACGGCTTCGTGGTGGGCGTGGTGGCGAGCGGCCCCGCAGCGGCCGTCTACGACCTCGCGAACTGGATCTATCCGTTCCTGATCGGCTTTCACATCATGGTGCTCACGCGCCAGTATCCCGAGTGCCGCGACACCATCGTCAACACCTTCATCTACGGCATGCTCGTGATGGGCGCCTACGGCCTCGTGCAGTTCTTCATCATGCCGCCGTGGGACGCCATGTGGATGATCGGCTCCGACATGAACTCGCAGGGCGACCCGGTGCCGCTCGGCGTGCGCGTCTTCAGCACGATGAATTCGTCGGGGCCGTTCGCGTTCGCGATGATGGGTGCGATGGTGCTCGTGATGGCCGCGAAGCATCGCGTGCGCTGGGTCGCGGCGGCGTTCGGCTTCTTCTCGTTCGCGCTTTCGCTGGTGCGCTCGACCTGGGGCGGCTGGGCGATCGCGATGGTGATCCAGTTGATGAAGTCGAGCAACAAAGTGCGCATTCGCATCATCGTGAGCGCGCTCGTGCTCGCGGGCGTGTGCGTACCCTTGCTCACCTTCGGCCCGGTGGCCGACCGCATGCAGCAGCGCCTCAATACGCTCGTGAACCTGAAGGACGATCAGAGCTACGAGGCGCGTAACCAGTTCTATGCCGACTTCGCCAAAAAGGCCTTCACCGACGTGACGGGCGAGGGACTCGGCGCGACCGGTGCATCGACCAAGCTGTCGAGCAATAACGGCCAGCTCGGCCAGTACGGCAGCTTCGACAGCGGCGTGATGAACATTCCGTTCGTGCTCGGCTGGCCCGGCACGCTGATGTACATGTCCGGCGTGCTGTGGCTCATCGTGCGCGCGCTGCGCATCGCGCTGCGCATGCCCGAGGACCGCTATGTCTGCGCATGCCTGAGCCTCACGGTGTCGATCTTCGCGATGCTCGTGTTCACCAACTCGCTGGTCGGCACGGGCGGTCTGCTGCTGTTTTCGAGTGTGTTTTCCATTCTCAGCGCGGGACACTGGAGCAAGCTGACTCGCCTCCAGGCCCGCAACAGGGAGGTCTGATTGAGAGTCGCAATCGTCACGCACGTGGTGCGCCACAACGACGGCCAGGGGCGCGTCAATCATGAAATCGCGCGCGCGGCGCTCGACGAAGGATTCGAGGTCACGCTGGTGGCTTCGCATGTCGCGCCGGAACTGCTCGCGCATCCGAGGGTGAAGTGGGTGCCGGTGCAGCCTTCGCGCGCGTGGCCGACCAACCTGCTGCGCCAGCAGGTGTTCGCCTTGAAGAGCGCGCTATGGCTGCGCCGCCATCGCAGCGAATACGACGTGCTGCATGTGAACGGCTTCATCACGTGGGCGCATGCCGACGTCAACACCGCGCACTTCGTGCATGGCGGCTGGGGGCGCAGCAAGTATTACCCGTTCGGGCTCACGGGCGGCGTATGGTCGGCGTACCAGTACGTCTATACGCGCGCGAACGCCGTGCTCGAACGCTGGGCCTACCGGCGCTCGCGCGTGATCGCGGCCGTCTCGCGCAAAGTCGCGGACGAGATCATCGCGTCGGGCGGCGAGCCGGTCGAGCGCCTGGACGTGATCTACAACGGCGTGGATACGCGCGGCTTTGCTTCGGCCGGTGCCGATCGCGCGAAGTTCGAGCTGCCGCAAGACAAGTTCTTCCTGCTGTTCGTGGGCGACCTGCGCACGCCGCGCAAGAACCTGGGCACGGTGCTGCACGCACTCAAGCAATTACCCGAGCGCGTGCATCTGGCCGTGGCGGGGTACTTGCCCGGCAGCCCGTACCCGGAGCTGGCGCGTGAGCTGGGCATTGCCTCGCGCGTGCATTTTCTCGGCCTCGTGCGCGAGATGCCGGTGCTGATGCGCAGTGTCGACGCCTATGTTTTTCCTTCGCGCTACGAAGCAATGAGCCTCTCGCTGCTGGAGGCGATGGCGGCGGGCCTGCCCGTGGTCACCGCGCAGACGGCGGGCGGTGCGGAAATCATCACGCCCGATTGCGGCATCGTGCTGGACGACCCGGACGAGGTGCCAGCGCTCGCCAATGCGATCCTGCAACTCGCCGACGATACCCCGCGCCGCCGCGCGATGGGCGAGGCCGCCGCGCAACTGGCCGGCGAATTCGGTTGGGCGCGCATGGCCGCGCAATACATCGCGCTCTATCGTGAGCTCGCGGGCGACGCGGGCGCGACCGTACGCAACCGTGGCAACCATAGCGATGAAATGCGGGACGACCGACGCGGCGCGGAAGGCAATTTCGCGCCGGCGCCGCTGCACGGCGGACAGACGCTGCAGCGCGCCGAGACTCCCTGAAACGGCTATCAGCCAGAAGACGCCAGTATTCGGGCATAACAAGGATACGAAATGACGAAACATTCCATCCATTCGCTACAGATCGGCATGCACTGGTTTCCGGAGCGTGCCGGCGGCCTCGACCGTATGTATTACTCGCTCGTGGGCGCGCTGCCGGGTGCCGGCGTGCACGTGCGTGGCGTGGTGGCCGGCTCGCCCAAGGTGGCCGAAGACAGCGGCGGCGCGATCCAGGGCTTCGGCTCGGCTGCGCGCGCGTTGCCGTTTCGCCTCATGGACGCGCGCCGCGCGCTGCGTCGCGAGATCCAGCGCCATCGTCCCGACGTGATCTCCTCGCACTTCGCGCTCTACACCTTCCCGGGCCTCGACGTGACGCGCGGCATTCCGCAGGTTTCGCACTTCCAGGGACCGTGGGCCGACGAGAGCTTCGTCGAAGGCGCGGCCACGCTGAGCCAGCGCATCAAGCATTCGCTCGAACAATCGGTGTACGAACGATCGTCGCGGCTCATCGTACTCTCGAAAGCGTTCGGCGACATCCTCACGAAGCGCTATGCGATTTCACCCGAGCGCGTGCGTATCGTCCCGGGCTGCGTGGATACCGCGCATTTCGATCCGCAATGCACGCGTGCCGAGGCGCGGCTGCGCCTGCAACTGCCGCAGAACCGCCCGATCGTGCTTGCGGTGCGCCGTCTCGTGCGGCGCATGGGCCTCGAAGACCTGATCGATGCGATCAAGGTGGTGAAGCAGCGCCATCCCGACGTGCTGCTGCTGATTGCCGGGCGTGGGCGGCTTGAAGCGGAGCTCCAGCAGCGTATCGACGAAGCGGGCCTGACCGATAACGTCAAGCTGCTGGGCTTCGTGCCCGATGCGCATCTGCCTTCGCTCTACCGCGCCGCGACGCTGAGCATCGTGCCCACGGTGGCGCTCGAAGGCTTCGGCCTCATCACGGTGGAATCGCTTTCGGCGGGCACGCCCGTGCTGGTCACGCCGGTGGGCGGCTTGCCCGAAGCGGTGGCCGGCCTCTCGCAAGACCTCGTGTTGCCGGAAACGGGCGCCGCGGCGATTGCCGAGGGGATCGATGCCGCGTTCTCGGGCCGCATCAAGCTGCCCGACGAGGAAGCGTGCAAGACCTACGCGCGCGAGCATTTCGACAACGCCGTGATTGCGAAGCGCGTGGCCGATGTCTATGCCGAAGCGATTGCTGCCGCGAACGGCGTGCATTGAAGCATCGACACGTTGAAGCGTTGAAATGAAACCGCCGCCCGGAAGGGCGGCGGTGGTACGGAGTGCAGAAGAAGGGAAGAAGTGCGGCGCAATCA